>NZ_JBOFLP010000142.1:0-13258 GCF_051657925.1 Chroococcidiopsis sp. | reverse complement strand
TCAGCCATCCACCTAGTGCTAGGTAGGCGCAGGGGAATAATAATAGCCCCGACCAGCCGACGAATACAAATCTATCGCGCTTGAGCCAGTCGTCGAGAACGTCAAACCATCCTCTTTGACTCGGTGCGCGTCCTACTGCGATTGTCATGAGGACAAATCTCCAAATCTTCTTATGATTACTTTTTTGCGAGCTTTACGCCCAACTTTAAAAGCGTTTACTTTCACGTTAGGCAGAAAGTAGACCGAGTTGTAAACTCACTTTACGAATCTTAACTCACTCTAATTATTATTTGTACAACTGAACCGGAAATTGCAACAACCTTATTGAATGAATTCGATCGCGAGATTGCAGGTTTTTTCCTGTCTCTAGCAAGATAGAACGCCTAGTTGAATCCGTCTAAGGACGTATTATTTGGAAAATATGATTGGATAATTTTATTAATTTACTTCAACTTATAAGTTTTTTCTTGCTTCAGTTGCCGCATCTGTCACACTTAGATCTTCCATTTCTGAGAAACGTTTGGTTGAAGTCATACCATCAACCTCAGCATCTGCATCGACGTCATCAGCAAAAGGATTGTGGAAGAAAGACCCCGTTTGGGGTGGTAGAGTCGGATCGAGAACAATTTCTGCCAAACTTTTTGCGACTCCAGTTAGGGGAATGGCGAGAATCACACCTAAAAATCCGCCCAATTGCGCCCCCAGTAATAGAGAGATGAAAATAGCCACGGGCGATAAACCCGTCAGATTGCCCATAATCCGAGGTGCAACTAAATTATCTTTGATTTGTTGTAGGGCAACTGCGATCGCCAAAACCTGAAGCGCAAGCCACCAGTCGATAAAAGCAACCACGATCGCGACCGTACCAATACCTAAAGTCGCACCAATAAAAGGAATAACTTCTGTTAAGCCAATAAAAACGGCAAATAAGAGGAAAAACGGCACTCGCAGTGTCGAAAAAGCGATGGTGAGCGTGACAGCCATAAATAACCCTAGCAAGAGCTGTCCTGAGACAAAGCGCTGGAGATTGCGTTGCAAGGCAGCAGTTAAGCCAGAGCGAATTTGAGGCGAGAGGATACTCGTCAAACTATTCCACACCCTTTCCCCATCAATCAGCATGTAGAAGGAGAGGACTAAAATTAGAATTGCGTCCAAAAACCAATTAAACGTACCGATCGCCAAGCCTAGACTTTTAACTGCGATCGCTTCAGCCTGGGTTTGCAGCCGATCCAATAACAGCGATACAAGCAACTGGACATCAAAGGGTAAGTTATATTGAGCGCTCCAGGCTTGAAAAGTATTTAATTGTTCCTGAGCCGAATCGAGAATGGTTGGTAAGTTATTCACCAACTGCCGCGCCTGGTTAAATACAAGCGGTACTACAGTCAACGCGACAATCGTAAAGACAAATCCCGCTCCCAAGTAGACGAGTCCGGCTGCTACCGTGCGGGGTAAAAAAGTTTGCAATCCAGCTACGGCATAGTTGAGCAAAAAGGCAATTAGAGCGGCGCTAATGACAATACTTAATAATTCGCCTACATAACCCAAGGCTCGAAGCGTCACCGACACTGAAACCAAGATCAGCAGCCAAGTGATCAGAAATTGTTGAATCGGTAAAAAGGCGCGGTTCATCGTTTGAGTGAAGAAAGGGTGTGGGGTGTGGGGTGTGGGGTGTGGGGTGTGGGGTGTGGGGTGTGGGGTGTGGGAGGTGTGGGAAGTGTGGGAAGTGTGGGGTGTAGTGAGTGGTTAGTCATAATTACTGTCTTCACCGATCGCTGGTTACTGGTCACCGATCGCTGGTCACTGATTACTGCTCGTGCGCTCCCTGCTCCCTGCTCCCTTTAAAATGTAATGTCTCTGCGGGATTTAAAGCATCTTCTGACACGGGGAGGAAGAGATCGAAAAGATTTTTCAAACAACTCGCGATCGGGACGGCTGTGAGTAAACCCAGTAACCCCCCAATTTTAGTCCCTACTGCCAAAGCTATTAGCACTCCAATCGGGCTTAAGCCTGTAAAACTACCCAATAACCGAGGAGCGATCGCTTGATCGATAATTTGGTCAACTAATACAGCTACCGCTAATGTTTTGGCTCCCAGCCAGAAGTCATGTACGGCGACTAACAGTCCAACGAGGCTGAAACTTAAAACATCTCCAAAGGGAATTAAAGTCATTGCGCCGATTCCTAAGCCGAATAGCAATCCGAAAGGGACTCCTAAAGCCACAAATGCTAAAGTCATGGCTGTACCGACTAGTGCGGCTAGTGCCACCTGACCGATCAGATAATTTTGAAAGTTTTGCTGAAGCGATCGCTGTAGTGGAATACTCCAGCGAGATGGTAAACGTCCAAAAATGCCATGCCAAAGCCGTTCGCCGTCCAATAAGAGGTAAAACGTTAGCACGACAGTTAAAATTGCCTCGGAAACGCTATCAATCGTGCCAATAATTAGCATTACTAGTTCTTCGCCGAGAAACTGTAGTTCATCTGGGAGGCGATCGCTTACTTGTGTGGTTAAATGAGTCAGATCGAAAGGTAGCTGCTGCGTTTCTACCCAGGTGTCTATCATTTTTAGCTTTGCCGTTCCAGCGTCAATCCATTGCGGTAGTAGTCTCGCACCTTCGCTTAACTCTTCTATGAGTAGCGGAATTAAGGTAATACCTAAAGCTATCGATGTGACTAAAGCTATGAGAAAGACTAAGAATACTGCATATTGGCGTTGTACTTGGTGCTGTTGAAGCCACTGCACGGGGTAATTCAGAATGAAGGCTAATACCGCTGCTAAGCCGAATATGGTGATTAGAGGTTGAAAATACTGAAAAACTAGAAGTGCCAGCCACCCATTAAATACAAGTAAAGGAAATGGCAGAGCGATCGCCAACCATTGCCACAATTTATTTTTGGAACCATTCATACCCTTTCACACCTAGCATCAGCCTGCGATCGATTTTCGCTCAAAAGATGCAAGGCTCACCTCTTTCTTGCGATTCCATCAGGTAGTTCAGTCGCAAAGGTTAAGATGAGAGCAGCTTAGTCACGATGTTGAAGATAAAATGTTCACGATCGACTTGACAATCAAAAACACAGCCTTTCCGGTGTCAGTACAACGGAAGGAAACTGCGGATGCAGAAGCAGCATACAATCAAATTCTGGCAGCAATGCGCAGTGGAAATCCAGAGATTATCGAACTGACGTGCGATCGCCAGCCAGAAAAGAAAGTCGCCGTCCGTACCAGCGAAATTTCTGGGGTGCAGATCTCGCAAAAAGACAGCACGGCTGCTGGCAAAACCCCTGGCTTTTTTGCCTTTACTGAATCTAAATAACTAGCTGGGGTGTCAATGGCTGAATCTGCCATTCAAGTTCGGGATTTGTGCTTTAGTTGGTCTAGCGGAGAACGAGTTTTTCAATCTCTCTCTTTAGAAGTACCAAAGGGAGAGTTTTGGATGTTGTTGGGAGTCAACGGTAGCGGTAAGTCTACTTTACTGCGGTTGTTAGCAGATTTGTTAACACCTCAGTCCGGTCAAATTGGCATCGTGCATCCAGTTGGCTTTGTCTTCCAAAATCCCGATCACCAACTCGTAATGCCGACTGTGGGGGCTGACGTGGCTTTTGGGTTGGTGGAAGAAAAACTCTCCATCTCTCAAGTCCGTCAGCGAGTCACAGAAGCGCTAGCTGCGGTAAATTTATTAGAACTACAGCGTCGTCCGATTTATGCCCTGAGTGGAGGACAAAAGCAGCGCGTTGCTATTGCTGGGGCGATCGCCCGTCGTTGCGAAGTTTTGTTGCTTGACGAACCTACAGCCCTCCTCGATCCCGATAGTCAACTTGATTTGGTGGCGCAGGTGCAAAATTTGGTTAAAAGTCGGGGAATGACAGCCCTTTGGGTAACGCATCGTCTCGACGAGTTGAACTATTGCGACGGTGCTTTTTTACTCGAACGCGGCTGTCTGATCGATCGGGGAGAACCAAAACGGTTGCGACAAAAACTGATGGAAGTCGCAGCGTAGGACACAGCAAGGGCTTGGCACTGCCAAGCCCTTGCTATTTCCCTCTGAGTGTCATGCGTGATACGCAAACAAAGATTAAAATTGTGAATAATAAATTTTATATTTAGTAACATTCACTGCGAACCATGTCACCCCCTTCGACTCAACCTATTTTGCTAGTAGACGGCTACAACATCATTGGCGCTTGGCAACACCTAAAAATAGCCCGCGATCGTGACGGATTAGAGGCAGCGCGGTGGCAGTTGGCAGAAGCTTTAATTAGTTACAGTGCTTTTAAGGGATTAAGTACTCAAATTGTTTTTGACGCTCAGTATCAGCAGACTATTGGGACTCAAGAAGTCAAAACAGAAAATCTATCTGTATACTACACCAATTTTGGCGAAACGGCAGATACATATATAGAAAGAATCTGCGCGGCATACTACAGGCAGTATTTAAATCGCTCGCTCTGCTCCCGTTTGATTGTTGCTACCTCCGATCGCCCTCAGCAACTAACTGTAATGGGTTACGGTGCGGAATGGCTCTCAGCATTGCAACTGAGACAGGAAGTTGAGGCGGCTACGATGCGATCGCGCCGCAAGCACAAACACGGCAAGCAATCATCTGGTAGGTTTTTAGCTTCGGCGATCGACCCGAAAGCACGACAAAAGCTAGCTCAGATGCGCTTTGGCTTGTAAGTTTGGCAGAGTAGGAAAAAAATTCTTGCAAAAAACTAGTCAAATACTTGCAAAACCCATTTATAAGCGTTAATATAAATATTCGCAATCCTCAGTAGCTCAGTGGTAGAGCGGTCGGCTGTTAACCGATTGGTCGTAAGTTCGAATCTTACCTGGGGAGTTAATTAAAAATAAATTAAGAGGCAGCACGATGACTGCATACGATACAGACTACGGATTGTGGTTAACCGAGCAGATCGAGCGCCTAAAAACTCATCAATGGGAGCAACTAGACGTAGACAACCTAATTGAAGAGTTAGAGCAGTTGAATAAAAGCAACAAACGCGAACTTTACAGCTATTTGGTTGTAGTTCTTTCCCATTTGTTGAAGTGGCAATATCAGCCGCAAATGCGCAGTGGTAGTTGGCGCGGTTCTATTAGCAATGGTAGAAAGCGGATCGGTCGGCTATTTAAGGATCAACCTTCACTCAAGCCATATGTAGCAGAGATTTTGGTAGAAGCATATGCAGAAGCCTGCGAATGGGCATCGGAAGAGACGGGAATACCATCTGCATTTTTTCCTCCAGAGTGCCTTTACACAGTAGAGCAGATCCTAGCTGTTGATTTCTTGCCTGACGATCTAGGGGATCGAGAGTAGGGAGGAGAGGGCGTACAATATCCTTCATACATTAGACTTTAAAGGAACATGTAGGATTGTGGGTCTTTCAACATACTACCAAGCCATTCCTGAAGAGTCTTGGTTGTTTCATCGGATTCAGACAGAGAAGCAGTTTAGCTATCTTTTCGATCTCCTGTTTCCATACAGCTACGGCATTTTTTACATCCTAATTTGGCAGCATGAGGATGATGGTAGCCTTGATGAAATATTGGATGGAGTTGCTGAGTCTGAAGAAATATTTGTCTCTAGATCTGAGGTAGATCGGTGTTTTGACGAACTTTGTGCAGAGTTAGAACAGGCAAACAGACTGTATCCAGGGTTGGAAGATCGAGGGGTTTATCTAGAAAAGATTCAATCAGTGTTTGCAGAAAAGCTGGTACGGGAGTTGAACAGCAGACAACTCAGTAATTTACTTCCCAATCCTGAGACTAGCATCATCCATTTCGTTGCCTATCCTGCGGATACGCTATACATCCTGACAGAAAACCAGGATACAACTGTGTCCCAACTTTTAGATTTGGGTAAAAAGTGGCGAACTGATTCGGTAGATATATGTGACGGTAAGAATGAAGAATATGGTTTGCGGCTTCAGCGCCGACTCAGAACTAGGTTGGAAGCAGCACTTGAAGGTGAAGACGTTCGACGCGATCGCGATGCAGTTGTGATTTCATATGGTGGGATTAAAGCTAAATTGCTTTGGGATGCGCTAACGCGCTTTCCAACAGCTGACGGAAAAGCGATCGACGGCTAGACTAGACCCAGCCGAGCATAGGAGACTAGCATGAAAGACCGCGACTACACCTTAATTCTTGACAAAAGCGGCAGTATGTCCACTCCCGACCAACAAGGGGGTAAAAGTAGATGGGAAGTTGCCCAAGAGTCTACCTTAGCAGTGGCGCGAAAGTGCGAACAGTTCGATCCCGACGGTATTACCGTGTATGTTTTTTCCGGTAAATTTAAGCGTTACGATGATGTGACATCAGCGAAAGTCTCTCAAATCTTTTTAGAAAACGATCCAGTGGGGACGACAAATTTAGCATCTGTGCTGCAAGATGCGACTAATAACTACTTTCAACGCAAAGCCAAGGGACAGACAAAACCAGAGGGAGAGACGATTATCGTTGTCACTGATGGGGAACCAGACGATCGCCGTGCGGTGTTTGAAGTTATCATCAATGCTACCCGTCAGATGGAACGGGATGAAGAATTAGCAATTTCGATGATTCAAGTTGGTTCCGATCCGCAAGCCACCAAATTTCTCCAAGCTTTAGACGATCAATTGCAGGGAGTTGGTGCTAAATTTGATATCTGCGACACGGTAACGCTAGATGACTTAGAAGATATGAGTCTATCAGAAGTGCTATTAAACGCAATCGGCGATTGAGCTAGAATGGCGATCGCAGTTTCCTCAAGACAGGAAGAAAAGCGCACTTTCGGTTTTGCTAAATATATGGATGAGATCGATCGCCTGCTATCCGAACTCAAGGTTGAAAACGAGAAGCCGCAGCCTACAAAATCCAGTTCTCAGCCACCAGCAGCTAAATCTGGTGATGCGATCGATCGCTTATTAGAGCAAGTAAAATCTGATTACGATCGCCAAGATTGCGAACAAGAAGAAATTAGACAAGCACAATTAAAAGCCGAACAACTAAAACAACAGCAACTTCAGCAAGAAAAACGAAAAGAGTTGCAAAAAACGGCTCAAGCGTGGTTGGACAAGTTAGATCCGTTTTCTCCTGAAGGTTTGTGGTTTGAACGGTTTGCCGAGAAATACGAGTCTAAATTAGCAGCAGCAATTGATTATCTGCTAGAAAGTTCTAGCTAATGCTAATATTTTTTTCTTTGCGTCTTTGTATCTCTATGGAACAATAAAGCGATCGCATTTCTTTCTTATCTTGACAGCAATCTTCGCAAGTTCTGCATCAGATAATCTTATAGCTCTGTTCGGGTCAAGTTCGTTTCCATCATTTACTGGAACGAGATGTATGTGAATATGAGGAACGCTAAATCCTTCAATTGCCACACCGATCCGTTTAGCTTTCATTGCATCTTGAAGAGGTTGAGATAAATGTTTTGCAGCTTGAAATATTTTAGAATATAGCGGTTCTTCTAAATCAAAAATATAGTCTACATGCTTCTTGGTAATCAGTAGCGTGTGACCTGGATTAATTTGTCCAATAGATAAAAAAGCAAGGAAATTTTCATTCTCCCAAATCTTATGCGTTGGTGCTGAACCTTCAATAATTTGACAAAAAATACAATCATTCATTACTGTTTAAACTCTTTTTGAAGTTTTTCAGTTTTGTCTATCGTTATACCATTTTGTTTTATTGTTGCAACATTTAGATTGCTGAAAATACCGAATAACAGGAGTTTTACAATTCCATTATCTAAAATTCAAAATCTAAAATGGTATTAGGGTTGGCAAGCGGGCGATCGCGTGAAACAATATCAAAAATCTTAATTCTCAACTCAAATTATGCCACCCCGCAAACAAACAACAGAGCGATCGGTTTATCAACTGAAAATTACGCTTCAAGATTTGCGTCCGCCGATTTGGAGACGAGTGCAAGTCTACAGCGACATCACGCTGGCTAAATTGCATCGAATTATTCAAGAGGCAATGAGCTGGACAAATTCCCATCTTCATACTTTCACAATTCAAGGCGTAGAATACGGGCAACCAATGCCAGATTATGACCTCGGTATGCGGAACGAACAGACGACAAAGTTAAGTCAAGTCGTACCAGGGGAAAAGTTCAAATTCCACTATACCTATGACATGGGCGATTCTTGGGAGCATGAAATTTTAGTAGAGAAGGTATTGCCAGCCGAACCGCAGACGCACTATCCTTTGTGTTTAACAGGTAAACGTGCCTGTCCGCCGGAAGATTGTGGCGGAGTTTGGGGTTATGCAGAATTTTTGGAAGCAATTCAAGACCCAAACCATCCAGAACATGAATCGATGTTGGAATGGATTGGTGGTGCGTTCGATCCAGAAGCCTTCTATCTAGACGAAGTAAATCAACAGTTGAAGCGGATTCGCTGAAGCAAGTTCACTATCCCACCAAATGAAAGTATGAGTATCGAGCAGTACTTTCACTTATCTTTAGCCCAAAAATCGTCAGGAAGTAGGTCATCAAAATCGTCACTAGTTTGAATTGCACCTGTATGTAACCCTGCTATGCGTGAGGCAGAATCGCTAGCAAATGGTAACAGACGAGCCAACGGCTTACTAGCATCGGTCAAAATAATTTCAGTGCCAGCAGATACTAATAATATTAATTCTGAAAGCTATGCTTGCATCTCGCGAATGTCAACAGTTTTTGTGGTCGTATCTATCAATTTCTTATTCTTCTTCGAGTACTTCGTTAACTGGGAAACGATCCATCAGTTGAATTGCCCGATAAGCATTGCGACGTAAAGATTCTGACAAAAATGGAACGTGAGGAATTTGAGAGAGTAAATCTAACGTTCGGCGCAGCAATCTGACGACATCACCTTCATCTAAACTCGTATTAGCACATAATTCCGTCCATTCTACGCCTAGCGACCACTGCTCGATTAAAGCTACTAAATCGTATTCCAACCAAATTGGAATTGTGACGTTATGGCGGCGCTGCAATTGAAATAACTGTCGCCGAATCGGACGGATACTCGCCAAGGCAATATCGACTTCTTCTGATAAAAGATAGCGTACCCAACTATCGGGGCGGGGTGTTTCCGTGACTAGCGCCGCGATCGCCGCAGCAAGGTGATGGGGAGCGAGATTGTCTAGTTCGCCACTGGCAAGGGCTAAACCCAACCACAGTTCGTTATCTCCTCTGACAGCAGCAGCAATTTTGCCTAAGTTAGTTGGCGTAAGATCGTCCAAAGCCCCAAACCGCTGCAAAATCTCCATTAAGTGCAGAAATTCTTCCCAGTGACGGTGGGCGTAACGTTCTAACTCTGCCTCTGTTTCCTCGATTTCTGTTTGCAGTTGAGCAATTCTAGTCTTGCGTTTGAGAATACTAGCGGGATTGCCTAAATGATGCAAAGGATGGGCTGTTAGTTGCTCTTGTACGGCAATAACTCGGTGTTGTTGTTCTAAAACCTCCGGTGCAGCGTGCCACGGAGGTAGGTCGGGAATTTGTGCCGCAATTGTTGCTGTTTCTTCATTCCCTTTACGCGCTTGCCCTGGTTTGAGTGGCATTTCTACAGGTGGCATCAGATGTTCGGGAATATCTAATCGAGCAAATTCGGCAAATAAATCTGCTATATCGCTACTAGCTGCTACGTACCAGCGATTATCTCGACCCAAACAAATAAAATAAGGTGCTTGTCCCGAACCAGGAATTTTCGCTACCAACACCGCTGGGATGGGCGTTGATGTTTGGACATGCTTGCCGCGCAAACTCAATAACGTACCTGACATCGCAAAATTAATCGTCAGGCTCAATTGCTCTAGTCGTGCCTCTAATGCCTGTTCTTCCAGTACTTTCAAGAGTTGGCGTTCAACTTTGAGCCGTTGTCGCAATTTCTCATAATGATTTAACCGATCCTCATCGACCGACTGCATTTGAGTTTGCAAGTCGGCAAGTCGATCTTCCATCTCGGCGATCGCATCGTATTGGGGTTTCAAATACAATGTGGCGAGATACTGCCCAAAACTACGCTCGATCAGCTCTTTCGCTTCTGCTAAATTATGAATTTGCAGCAGATTTAACACCATGCCGTAGCTGGGAGCAAACTGACTCACTAGCGGGTCTGGTTTAGCAGTGGCTAGATATACGGCTTCTTTCGCGCCTTCAAATGGCGTTTGCAAAGTGACGACGTGACCGAGCTTATCCATACCTCGCCGTCCGGCGCGTCCTGCCATTTGCAAGAATTCGGAAGGATTGAGCAAGCGGTGCCCGCGATCTGTACGTTTGGATAAGGTAGAAATTACCGTCGTCCGCGCTGGCATGTTAATTCCCGCCGCTAGGGTTTCAGTCGCGAAGACAACTTTAATTAAACCCTGCTGAAACAATTCTTCTACTAACCCCTTCCAGGCTGGTAATATACCCGCGTGGTGAGCGGCAATACCGCGATAGAGAGGTTCTACTTGTCCGACACGTCCTGCATCTGGGTTGCGGCGCAAAAATTCATCAATTTGGATTTTGAGTTGAGCCGCTTCTTCTGGATTAACTAGCGTTACGCCTGCTAGTTCCTCGACGGCTTTATCGCAACCGCGACGGCTGAAAATAAAGTAAATGGCTGGTAGCATATCTCTAGAGTAGAGATGCCCCACGGTGTCAATTAACTTAGGAGTTTCCGGTCTGGGTCCCTGCTTTCTGTCGCTACTACCCTTTTTCGGTCGCAGTCGCGGATTGATTTTTCCAGTCTTGGGATCGAGTAAAGGAAATATTCCTTTAGGATTACCAAAATAGAATTCGAGCGGAACGGGACGAAATTCAGAATAGATTAGCTCTGTGGGTCCATGAACGCGACAGATCCAATCTGTCAGTTGGTCGCTATTGGCGATCGTGGCTGAAAGTGCCACCAGTTGAATATCTGGCGGACAATAAATGATAGATTCTTCCCATACTGTCCCCCGCTGGCGATCGTTCATGTAATGGCATTCATCCAAAACCACCGCTTCTACACCTTCAAGGGATGTTCCCACTTCACCAATGGGAGTACCGTAGAGCATATTACGAAAAATTTCCGTAGTCATCACCAAGATTGGTGCATCACGGTTGATCGAAACATCGCCTGTTAACAATCCGACCAAATCTGCCCCAAAGCGATCGCGAAAGTCGCGTAATTTTTGATTCGATAGCGCTTTGAGCGGCGTAGTGTAAAAAACTCTCTTGCCTCTAGAGAGGGCGCGATAGATCGCGTATTCCCCAATTAAAGTTTTGCCAGAACCCGTAGGCGCACATACAACTACGGAGCGATTGGCATTCAGTGCCGCGATCGCCTGTCGTTGGAACTCATCCAGCTCAAACGGAAAAATACTCTCTAGATTTAGGTCAGCTTGCAGTTGGGGAATTTTCACTCAATAATTTATTCAACACCCTTTATTAATAGGGTAACCAATCTTGGAAATTTAGGGAGCAGGGAGCAGTTATCAGTGACTCCTGACCAGTGACCAGTGACCAGTGACCAGTTAACAATCCACTACACCCCACACTTCCCACACTTCCTACACCCTACACCCTACACCCCACACCCTTTCTTCACTGGTCACTGATTCCCCAGTTCTCGCGATCGCCTTGTTGCGGCAACTACGGCTTCAATTAGGGCAGAACGAAAGCCTGCTTTTTCTAAGGCTGATACTCCAGCAATTGTCGTTCCGCCGGGGCTAGTGACGCGATCTTTTAATTCGGCTGGGTGAATGCTTGTTTCTTGCAGGAGCTGCAACGTGCCTTTGACAGTTTGCTGGGCGAGTTGATTAGCAATATTTCGGGGTAAGCCTGCGGCTACGCCACCATCGGCTAATGCTTCTACTAAGATGGCTACGTAAGCCGGACCCGAACCAGAAAGTCCCGTTACGGCATCCATTAACGACTCTGAAACTTCTACGACTTCTCCTACTGCTGAAAAGAGTTGCAGGGCAATTTGTTTGTGAACGTCGCTGGCGCGATCGCCTAGAGCGATCGCTGTCATACCTGCACCAACTGTAGCAGGGGTATTGGGCATTGCCCGAATAACTGGTAAATGAGGAAAAGCCTTCTCTAGCTGCTGTAAGGTTACGCCTGCCATGATGGAAATTATCAATGGCAATTGTGTTGTAGTAGGGGCGCACAGCTGTGCGCCCCTACTGGATATATCTGCCAAGTCTTGGCTAATTGCTGCAAATATCTGCGGTTTTACTGCCAATACAACGGTTTCTGCCGATAAGACTTTGGCATTTTCTGTTGTTACTTGAATGCCATATTGTTGCTGCAAAAAATTGCGACGTGACGGCTGCGGTTCGCTGGCTATGATTTCTAGAGGTTGATAAATTTGCCCACTAATAAGGCGGGATAAAATGGCTTCTCCCATTACCCCGCCACCAATAATACCTAACTTAATTGACGATTTTTCCATAGCGATCGGCTCATAGCTATCAGTCTGTTTTGTCATGTGTCATTTGTCGTTTGTCATTTGTATGTATTGATGTTTGTAACCAATGACTCATGACTGATGACGATTGACCGTCTAGGAGCTGAAGAACCGTATTTTAACCAGATTGAGCTATTCTAGTCGATTCACCCGTCCATGCGGGTGCGGGTGCACTCATGCGCTGGGGACGTGTAGGTACGGCTTGTGGGAGGTCGTGACCCAGAGTTCCTGGAGTTGTGACTTGAACGCATAGCGGTGTAAACAGGAAGATGCTTTCACCCACTCGCTCTTGGTGTCCGTCCATCGCGTAAGTTCCGCCAGCCACAAAATCCACAGCACGTTGTGCTTGGTCTGGCTCCATCATTGTTAAATTTAACACCACCATCTTGCGATCGCGCAGAGCTTGAATGGCTTGTGGCATTTCCTCAAAGGAACGCGGCTCCATCAGAACTACTTCGTAATTACCGTTCAATGCTCCATGCATATCAATTACATTCCCTTTACCACCTGCGTTAACTTGATTCCAGCGACGCTGCTGGCGCGTTTCTTTTTCTGGCACAGGGGTAGGTTCGGGTGAGTATGCCTCATCCCCTGATTCTTCAATATCATCGAATTCGTCTTCGTATTCGTACTCTTCGTTAGTACCAACGAGCCAATGCTTTAACTTAGAAAACGTACTCACTTCACTCTCCCTTGCGTTACACGCTACAAATCTACTGGGAAAAACCGTTTCGAGCAACTACCAAATAAGCAATGATTTAGGAAGTTGGCGTTCATGTTATCCGCCTTTTTGAGGTTTCATTGCGAATCTTAGCAATTCTTGAAATTTGATAAATCGCCTTTTTTGTAGT
>NZ_JBOFLP010000141.1:0-6007 GCF_051657925.1 Chroococcidiopsis sp. | reverse complement strand
GGCAAGTCACAATTTGGTCAGTCATAATCAGGAGCAATCTAGGTACTGTTGCCCATAGCTCTAACTGTACTTTTGGGCTACACTGCTGGACTAGGCTTCTATATAGGCGCGAGTGGTTTTGCCACTGCCAGGTGATGATGTAGAAACAACAGATTTTGTTCTTGCACTGTAATCTTTGCTATTTGTCAATCAAGTTTTATTAATTTTTGTAAATCATACCAAAAATTTGCTCGCTTGCATCACAATACCAGTAAAGATCGATCGCCCATAGCAGGAAACTAGGTGAGAAAATATATATCTGAGTAGATTTTCCCTAAAATGAGACGTAATGCGATCGCAATTAAAAAGTTTCCCTGGATTTCTCTAGCTTTGCTGCTAGCCACTTATGGTATTATCGGTTGGCAGCTATCCGCGCTCGAAAGTCACTGGATATTATGGATACTCGCTGCTGTAGCAACTGTGCTACTAGCTGTTGCCGTGTCCTCTCCGTGGTCGAAAGTCAGAGACGGCTTTGCGAGTTGTTTTACGTCTGATAGCAAGGCTTTTTTAGTTGCTGTTACGATCGCTTTTTTTAGCGTTGTCATCATTACCTGGCTGCATATTTTCGTTCATATCCTCGTCGTCTTGTCTGCGAGTATGCTAGTTAGGTTAGACGTTCAAGTCACGCGCTGGAGCAGTCGTCAGAGTTTTTGGTTGATTGCGATCGCTTCTCTGGTTAGCCTAGCAGTGGGGGCATTCGTGCATATAGGGGTTGAGCCACATTTGACAGTTATCGGTTGATAGTTTTTTGTCGTGGCATTTCAATTGTTATGCCGATAGCGATTTGAGCAGCAGTCTTCACAAATGACCGATGACTAATGACTAATGACCAAAGGCATCAACCTTTCTAAATCCAAATCCGAAGCTGTTTGAGCTAATTTATTTAAATCTTGCGGATTTTCTAAATAAGGCAAACAACCCAATATAGGAATATTGGTCAGAGATTGAATTAAATCAGTAGGTGTCAATTCAGCAATTTCTGTCTCAGAACGCGGCTGGGTACAATTAAGCACGATGCCGCGCAAATCGATCCGAGATAATTTTGCTAGAGCAACATTTGCCACAGATTGAGCGATCGCCCCCAATTTTACCGGAACTACTAGCACTGTTGGCAAGCGCCAGGAAGCAGCTAAATCGGCAACGGTTAACTCCTGCGTTACAGGCGTACCTAAACCGCCTAAAGCTTCGACAATCACCCAATCCTTTCTTGCTTGCAGACTTTGTAAGGCTTGCCAAACAATGCCCAGATCGATTTGTCTTCCCTCTTTCGCAGCGGCTACAGGTGGGGCGAGGGGTGCGTCAAAATAGAGCGGGGCAATTTCTTGGGGTGATTGATCGAGAGAGAATAGACTAGTATACAACTCGCGATCGCCCACACCTGCTTGCATCAACTTCATCACACCCACAGCACGCTGAGGTTGATATTTCTGCCCGTAAGCAGTTAAAGCCGTAGTCAGAACTGTTTTGCCAACTTCCGTATCAGTCCCCGCGATCAGAATTATCATCGTAAATTTTAGATTTTAGATTTTGGATCGATTTTACTCCCTCAGCCTCCCCAGCTCCCTCAGCTCAAGAGCAGCTCTCTTCTCTCCTGCTCCCTGCTCCCTGCTCCCTTGTCCCTACTTATACACCCCCACATTCACCCCAAACTCAACCTCGTTATTAGCTAGAGGCACGACATCTATCTGATATTGTCCGCTACGCTGTACTCGTCCTTGCCAGTGAAATTCATTTTTTCCCTTCAATACATTGCCATCGGGGTCGCGCACATCCAAGGTTACCGCTCCTCGCGTCACAATGACCGATAACTGCTGTCCCTCTTCCAAATCGACCAGATAGCGCTGAATTTGCTGCCTGCTGGTACGACCTGACACCTGCGTTCTACTCTGTCCCTCGGCAAAGTTAATCGTTTCTGTTTCAGCCGTAGGAACTTCTACCCCAGGATTAGCCGGAGGTGAGGTAGGTAGTGATGGTGTGGGTGTAGCTTTAGTTACGCTTTCCAGACTTAAATTCAGTTGGTATTGACTTTCATCAACACCAGGCGCGGGAGTGAGTTGAACCGTGTAGATTCCGGTTGATGGTAGCGTACCTTGATAGCTCGTCACCTGGCTGGCATCAGCGATCGCTTGTTTATCTGGACCTAATACTGTAAGTAACACCCCTTCTTGTGCCAATGCAGCACTTAGTTGTTGCCCTCGTTCGGCAACAAACGTGTAGTTAACCGTATCGTTAGCTCTCAGGCTACCTGTAACGTCGCTGCTGCTACCTGGGACTAAATTGAGCACCTGACTGTATACGACTGGCGATTGGTCGAGTGTGGGTGTTGGCGTAGCAAAGGGAGTAGGAGAATCGGGTGTGGGTGTCTGTTGGGCGCTGGGAACGACTGGCGAAGGAAAATTCTGCGGAGTGGGGGGTTGCGATCGCTCAGTATTGCGACCGAGCATAGCAGACATAATCGCCCAACCGCCAATACCTGCTAAGACAGCGACGAGCATTAAAACTGGCACGATTAACCAAGTTTGATTCCAGCGATTTTTAGAGGTGGTAATAACTGGATCGGGTTTGGTCGAGGATGCAATCAGGTCGGGATTGCTAGCAACAGCCAAAGTTTGTACCGTTGAAATCGGTGTGGCAGGCGATTGGGCAATTTGGGGTTCGATCGCTTGCAGCGCTTTGGCGACTTCGGCTACATTTTGGTAGCGATCGTTTGGCTTGTAACTTAACATTCGGTTTAATATCTGAGCAAATCCAGGCATAACTGTCGCCCATCGCTGCCAGTGCCAGACTAACGTGAGATCGTCAAACAATTCCTGTGGCTCTCGACCTGTCAGGAGTACGACTGCGGTTACGGCTAAGGCATAAAGATCGCTGCTGGGATAAGCTCTGCCAGTTTGAATTTGTTCGCTGGGAGCATAACCTAGTTTACCTACTGTGGTTGCTTGAGCTGGATTACTATTGGAGGACTGAAAGCGGGTCGCTAGCTCTTTAACGACACCAAAATCAATTAAAACGGGTTTAGCATCGCTTTCCCGCAAAATAATATTATCTGGAGAAATATCGCGATGGATAATACCACGCGCGTGAATGTGGGCGAGAACGGGTAGTAGTTGTTTGAGTAGATGGAAAACCTCTGCTTCGGAAAAAGTTTGCCCGCTAGCCTGACGTTCATCCAATAGCGTTCTATAGGTTTTCCCAGCCACATAATCCTGTACCAAAAATAAACGCCGATCTTCTTCAAAAGTGGCGCGAAACTGTGGGACTTGCGGATGTTGAATTTGATAGAGAATTGCTGCTTCACGTTGAAAGAGTTGCTGGGACTTTTCTAAGGCATAATTGTCCGCCTGCGCTGGAATTAATTCTTTTAAAGCGCACAACTCGTTAAACCGCCCGAGATCTTCTGCCAAATAGGTTCGTCCAAACCCCCCCTGACCTAGAACCCGATCGACACGATAGCGATTTTGCAGAACAGTACCAAGCTGGAGCGGAGGTTGTAGGGGAGGTTGATTCATAGTCTCAAGCAGGATGTCTAAAGGCAGGAATTTGATTTTGGGTTAGCAAGCGAAGGTTTTCTGCATCGATTTTGCCATTTCATTAACTATATCTGCTGCTTCCACGTTGAAGGGTTGCCGACTTCTCTCCTGTTATAGCTACTACCATCTCATTTTTGACACATAACACTTTGACGCATAACACATTGACGCATAGCACATATAAATAGGTTTCTCCGCTTGACAGAGCTACGTGCAGAGAATCTAAGTAGTTCTACTTAAGGTTTAGCGGTAAGTTTATCCGATCGCAATAACAGCGATCGCGGTCTTTCCAAGATTTCACTAAATCCGATCGAAAAATTGTTAAATTTTTAACTAATTTCATATATGCTTAATAATTAAATTTCTAGAAATTTTTCTAGGAAACACTCGATTCTCAAATGATAAGATGGAAGCGATCGCGCTTCGAGGATTACCGTGCTACGATCGGCAACTTTGAAATTGCAACCTGCTCCGATCGCAGTTGCAGATAACAACCGACTGAGATTATTTTCTGGCTCTGCCAACGTACCTTTAGCCCAGGAAGTTGCTCGTTACCTGGGTATGGATTTGGGTCCGATGATTCGCAAGCGATTTGCTGACGGCGAATTGTATATCCAAATTCAAGAATCGATTCGTGGTTGCGATGTTTATTTATTGCAACCAACTTGCAATCCCGTCAACGATCACTTCATGGAATTAGCAATCATGATTGATGCCTGTCGGCGAGCATCGGCAAGGCAAATTACAGCGGTACTGCCTTATTATGGCTATGCCAGGGCAGACCGCAAAACGGCAGGGCGGGAATCAATTACGGCGAAGTTAGTAGCTAACTTAATCACCGAAGCGGGAGCTAGCCGAGTTCTGGCAATGGATTTACATTCAGCACAGATCCAAGGATATTTTGATATTCCCTTCGATCACGTTTATGGCTCTCCAGTCATTATTGATTATTTAGCAAGTAAGCAGCTAACTGATATCGTAGTTGTTTCCCCAGATGTTGGGGGTGTGGCAAGGGCGCGGGCATTTGCCAAAAAACTCGACGATGCACCACTGGCGATTATTGACAAACGCCGTCAGGCTCATAATGTCGCTGAAGTATTGAATGTGATTGGTGATGTGGCTGGTAAGACAGCCGTGCTAGTCGATGACATGATCGATACTGGCGGGACGATCTCGGAAGGAGCGCGGTTACTGCGCCAAGAAGGGGCGCGTCAGGTATATGCTTGTGCTACCCATGCAGTGTTTTCACCTCCGGCGGTTGAACGGTTGTCTAGCGGATTGTTTGAAGAGGTGATCGTCACGAATACGATTCCCATTCCTCAAGAAGCGCGTTTTCAACAATTAACTGTGCTTTGCGTAGCTAATTTGTTAGGAGAAACTATCTGGCGGATTCACGAAGATAGTTCTGTTAGCAGTATGTTTCGCTAATTGCTAATTAAGTCTTCATTTCGGCGTTATTTGCAAGCGCATTATTATAGATAAAACCTGCCAGTGCGGGTTTTATTTTTTATGTCGCGCCAAGACGCGCAGCGGCTTCTTGTAGAGTAGACGCAAAGACGCAAAGAAAGTTACTAGACAAAACGAAAGTAGGAAGGGAACTAAGCTTTCAAGTTTATGCCAGATACTTGAAAAATTGCTCTGGCACAAGTCTTAATTCTCCCGATCTAAACCGATTGCACTCCACCCAAAGCGCACGTTTTTTGCGCTTTTTCTCCATAAAGGTTATTTCGTCCATTTGATAAAACTTTGGATCGACGAAATCGCATTCATAAACAAATAAAATTTCATGACCTGGTTGTCCGTTAAAAGTAAATAAATTTTCTTGACAATCGAGATATTTCATATTTTTAATTTCTGCTTGGAGTTCCTCTTGAAATTCTCGTTGTAGAGCTTCAAGACTTGTCTCTCCAAACTCTACGCCACCACCCAAAGCGCGATAAAAAGTTTGTTGTTTTACCGGATCGTAACCTTCAGAAATAAAAACGCGATCGCCCTGACGGACAATTCCCAAAGCTAAAACTCGGATTTCTCCTGGTTTATGCATATGAACTTTTAATTCCCATCGTAAATAAATCTAGAACGATCTTCGTCATTATCTTCTACAGTCCAATCGTCATTTTCGCCACCAATATATAGCCGTTCGATACTAACGTATTCTTGACTCAATTGCCGGAGAGAATTAATGAGAATATCGATCGCGATCGCGTCGCTCGTACCTAGATCGAACCAGCAGCGCGCCCAAGTTCCCTGATACTCAAATTCACCCATGTTGTGCATCAGCGCCATCATACTATCATCAGCCTGCTGCGTGTCATATTCCATGTAGCTGAGATCTAATCCTTCTTCTTGAACTTGTAAATTTTCGGCATTGAATCCACCTAATTTTCCTAGATAAAACCAGGATTGAAATACCTCCTCAACATACTGCTTTTCCATTG
>NZ_JBOFLP010000140.1:0-20542 GCF_051657925.1 Chroococcidiopsis sp. | reverse complement strand
TCAGCCTGATTTTAACCTTAGTTTTAGCTCCTTGGCAGATTCAACTGTCGATCCTGGGGATAACAATCTTTGGCACAAAAAAATTACTCTTAAAAAATCTAGCCAGAAGCGAGTCTAATTCGCTCGCCCAAAGCATAACTCAAAGCGATCGCCCTCAAATAGCAATTCCTAGCATCTCCAGCGACAACGATGTCGTCGCAGAAGTTAAAGGGATGTATCGCGGTGCGCCTTGGATATCTAGTCAGGAAAAAACACCTGCACCACAGCCAGATCCCGCCAACCTCAAATATCGCGGTGCGAGTGTTGGAAAACAAGGGAGCAGGGAGCAGGGAGCAGGGAGCAGGGAGCAATGACCAATGACAAATTATATATAGTAATTTTAAATATATGTAAATTTTCAGGACGGGGAAATGAGATACTTACGCAGCAAAATAACTAGCAGTAGAAAATATCTGCAATCCTTAGTTTTCTCTTTGGGATTAGTTGTTCTCACGACATTAATGCTGCCATTTCCAGCGATCGCTACGAGTTTATATGAAATTCCTTCAGTCGCTCCAGGAGATCGGACTTGGACGATCGATCCGGCAAAAGCAATCAGTGCGATTAACGAAGGCAAGATCGGTAGCGAATTGGAGAAATTGGCAGAAACGACCGGAAATGAAGTTAGATTTGTTGCCATTCGCCGCCTCGACTATGGCGAGACTGCTCAATCCTTTACCGATAAATTATTCGAGCAGTGGTTTCCAACTCCAGAAGCGCAAGCCAATCAAACTCTCGTTGTATTGGACACCCTGAGCAGCGGGACTGGAATCCGCGTTGGAGATAATGCTAAGTCGCTGCTGACGGATGACATTGCTAAAAGCGTGATTACTCAAACCATGTTGTATCCTTTACGTGAAGGTGAAAAATACAATCAAGCGTTTCTCGATGCTAGCGATCGCCTCGTAGCTGTTTTATCTGGCGCACCCGATCCTGGCGCACCCGAACAGCTAGCAACTGATGTCGCTGTCGAAAGTACCTACAAAAACACCGAAGAGACAAAATCCAGCAACGCTACTGTTTGGGTAATTGGCTTTCTTGTGGCTGCAACGATTATTCCAATGGTGACCTATTATTTTTATGTGAGGTAAGTGAGTAGTGAGTCGTGTTTGACTTAGGACTTACGACAACTTAATCCTGAACGTATTCTTGCCCGTTGACTAAAGCGATCTCGGCGCGGACAAATTCTCGTCCAAGATAAGCGGCGTGATCTAAGTACGTCACGGGACAAGTTTGTTCTTGCTCGAAAATTTCCACACAAATTTCTTTTGCTGTTCTACCCCGATATAGTGTGGTGGAAGTTCGTTGAACTTTACCGCGTGCGGGGATAGGTTTACCCGTTTCAGGATCGACGGCTAAACCGCGATCGTCGATCGCATTGGTGTAATGCTTCGCACAAATTAACCCTGCTTCTCGATCCAGATAAATGATGAAATATCCGCCTGGGTCAAGGTCAATATGACGCTTAGAAAGTTTATCATCGATTGCCGTTAAGTCTTCTAGCGTCCGCTCCATGTTTCATCCCATCATTAACGATTTTTTGCCCTTAACTTAATTTTAAATCTTTCTTCTCGCTGTGCGCTTTTCCAAATATCTGCTTAAATCTCCAAGTTTTTGCCGCACAACTGTTTTAACAGCAAATATATTTCCTTGCCGTAGCGTGCTGGAGTAAATTGCTCGGCAGCCCATTGTTGACCGTTTTCGCCCATCTGTTTAGCCAGATCTGGGCGATCGCAAATATGTTTAATTTTCTGCGCTAGCTCTCGCTCGTCTTCCGCAGTATATAACAACCCATTAAATCCATCTCGAATTAACTCTTGCGTACCACCACTCCTCGTACCGATTATCGGCTTACCTGCCCGCATCCCTTCTACAGTCACCCTCCCAAAAGCCTCGCACTTAGAGCATACAAGTACGACATCGGCACGCTGCATCAACGGAAAGGGATTGTCGGCATAGCCATAAAACTTAATATATTGCTCTACTTGGTTTTTTGTCACAATATTTTCTAAATACTCTCGGTACTGGGGATCGCCATCACCAACGATTAATAGCTCTACTCTTACGCCCGCATGTACCAGTTGGGCAACAGCGCGGATTGCGTCTTCCTGTCTCTTTCCCTTTACCAATGCACCTACAATAATGCACCTACAACTTGTTGTTGTCGGGGGTAAGGCGATCGACTCGCCTGGAGTCACGCTGACTGCTTGATAAACTACTTTCAACTTTGTCGGCGCGATCCACTGCTCGTACTTTTGAGCTACGGCTTTGGAGTTTACGATACAAACCTGGGACAGCAAATCTACTAGTTTTAACGTAAGATTGCGACCGAGATCGAAAACTTGTCCGTGATCTTCGTAAACAAACTCGCGGATGTGCCACACATGGGGTTTCCTCAATAGAAATGCGGCAAAAGCACCAACGCCTATGGCAATAGTATTCGTGTAGACAACATCACACCCCCATGCTTTAATTTGAGCGGCGATTTGGAATGCTATATGGTAGCTTCGCTTCAGCTTCCGCCAACGATCGCGTAAGGGATAATTTGTGGCTTCAAGCCAGCGTTCGTAGGGAATGACACGAACAGGAATATCGCGACGACTCAATTCGTCAAACAACCGCCCCTGTGCGGGTAATAAAACAAAACACTCGACTCCCAACTTCTGAAGCGAGTCTATAGTTTCCAGCAGCGATCGCGGTCCTCCCCGCATATCTGTGCCTGGACAGGCAGCAATGAAGCATACCTTCATCATCTATGTTTATCTATCCTCAGTTACCACAGCCAGCGTAAACTTCAATTAATTCTTGAAAATGTTGTTCTAGCGATCGCACCGTTCGCGCCTCTTGCCAAAACTCGGTTAATAAGTGCGGGTTCTCGCGAATAGTTGACAGTTTCTGCTGAAAGTCGCCCTTTTTTCCTGGATCGAAAATGAAAGCTGGATGCCGCACGAACTCCTGTGCGCCGCCTCGATTCGAGCAAAGGACGGGTACGCGACAAGCTAAAAGCTCAAAAGTCACTTGCGGCAGATTATCTTCCCATAGTGGCGGGACAATTCCCAAGTGGATACCATCTAGGATTTTGGGAAGATTTTCGTGAGAGTAACCAGGATGGTAAATTAATCGATGCAACGACTGAGCTAAAGAGAGCAATGGTCCTCTCTGCTGCATTGCCAGGTCTAACTCGGTGCGGTCTGCAATTTTGCTGGCGACAACGAGTTCTAGCGTACTTAATTCTGCTGCTGACAGGCAACGTAATTCTTCCAATAAGAAGTAAAATCCTTTATCTTTTCGCGGTACTCCCATGTAAACGCATCGAAAGGGCTGCCCTGGAGAGTATATTACTGGGTTATGTGGCGGAACTGGAAACTGCGTGGCTTTACTACCTATGTATTGCGTACTCAACCGCACCGGATCGACACCATAGTGCTGATAAATTGCAGCAGTGCGATCGGAGACAGATAGCGCCACATCAACATAACGGTTAATTAAAGAAACGATTTCCTGCCGTCGAAATTGATACGCTTCGGCTTGCTGAGGCAGATTTGAACCTTCAAGTTCTAGCGTTTTGAGCAAGGGCGATCGCGTCTGCACGACTAGCGGTCGTTGAATTTTGTAGAAAATAGTGACGAGTTTTTTTAATAAGTTTAGAGGTAGCGATCGCTCGTTCAAATCGAGCGAGTTGCCTAAAAATTCTAATCTCCTCATTGCCAATTCACGTTCTGAATTTGGTGGTATGGGCAAACAGGCAAGGCAGGCGCGTCCGTCTAAATTATTGTCACAATGGCTCTGTTCTAACCTCCACAAATTGACTTGCGGACAAACAGCCCAATAATTATGCAAACTAAACACGACCTTAGCACCGCTTTCCTTTGCTATTTTGAGGCAATTAGCGGTTATGCCCTCCAAATTATGAAAGTGAATGATAGAGAAAGGTGCTTGCGTGTCTAAAAACTCTTGAAAGCATTTTTCCAGAGCGGGTTGTTTAACGTTGCCTAATGGATCGTCAAAAGCGAAGTGAGAAGGTGCAATAATTGGTGAATTAACAAGTGAAAAAGTGGGTACGTGGGGATGATTTTGGTTGCGAATCGATTTGATATGTGGACGTTTATTGAAGTAACTATAATCGGTTCCAGAATACAAAAAAGTGACGTGCCAGTTATCTTTTTGAGTTGTAAAGTCAATTAAATTCTTACAGTAAACAGATACACCTCCCCCAGGAGCAGGTTTCTGAAAGTAGGCAGCCCAGTTATAATGAAGCACTCTATATGACATATTAAGTTTTCCTAATTGAAAACTGATAATTGAAAACTGACTATGTAGCAGCAAACGCTATTCTCATTCTTTACTCAGCGCGATTTTCACTAACGATCTGCCACGATCGCGGTTGATAAAACTTGCATTGACTCATCGTCCCGTCCGATTTAACGCTAAATCGAAAAGACTCAAAGACATCGAAAGTATAGATAGAGCTTTGTTTGAGTTTAATGCTCATAGTATAAGTTCCAGGGGCTAAACCTAAATAAGGCATTTGCAATTGAATTTCCTGCTTTCCTGGTACAACTTCAAAGAACTTCTCATCATTTTCGCCACTTAAAAATAAAACTGCTCCCGTACCACCTTCGCCGCCTAATTCTGTAATTTTTAAATGTAATGTCACATTATCGAACTTTTGATGAGCTTTACAGCCTACACAGAAGGAAGCAGGTTCGCCACTTTTAAGCGATTCTAGAATTTTGCCTTCAACGTCTCGAAAAAATAGATGAGTGATGTCTAAGCCAAAACTTTCATTTGCCGATTTTTCTGGCAAATACATGACTTGTGCAGTTGCTTTCTTACTGTCTAGAAACAAATCTTCTTCATACTTTTCTATAACTGTTTCTGTATCGCCAGAGGCAATCAATTCACCCTTGACTAGGTAAATTGCCGAGTCACATACGTTTAAAATTGCCTGAGGATTATGATTGACTAAAACAAAAGATGTTCCCTGCTGGCGTAGCTGGTGGAGTTTGCGATAACATTTGGCTTTAAATTTGATATCTCCTACAGCCAAGACTTCATCAATTAAAAGAATTTCCGGTTCTGTATGAATTGCGCAGGCAAACCCTAACCGCGCTGCCATGCCCGAACTATAATTTTGGACTGGTGCGTCGATCGCATCCCAAATTTCAGCAAAGTCTATTACCTCTTGAAATCTGGCTTCGATTTCTTTGGTTGATAATCCTAAAATTGACATATTGGCATAGATGTTTTCTCGTCCCGTCAATAGCGGATTAAAACCTGCTCCTAAAGCAATCAGTGGAGCTACCCTACCCTTAAGTTTTACAGTGCCAATATCTGGCTTAATCAGACCGCTAATAATCCGTAATAGCGTGCTTTTTCCAGCTCCATTTGCCCCAACTAAGCCTAATGCTTGCCCCCGACGCAGCTCGAAATTAACGTCTTTCAGCGCCCAAAATTCTTGGGTACGCAGTGTTTCTGTTCTTTTCCCACCTACTAGCTCCGTGGCGATATCTCGGACACCATAAAATAGCGATCGCCTTAAGTCTCGACAAAACTTTTTTGAGACATTTTCTACCGAAATAACGACTTCAGAATCTTGAGATTGAATGGCAATTTCTCGATCTACTAATTCAGTCATTAGGAACTCACCCTTTCAATCACGAAAGGCATGGCGAGGCGAAATGCCACCCAGGTTAATAATAAGCCAACTAGAGTAATCAGACTGGCGATCCAAAATCCCGCCGGGTCTGAGATAACTCCCGTCGTTGCTAACTCCCGTATTGTTACGAGTAGAGGAGTTACAGGATTCAGCCGTACCAGAAATCCAAAGGTTCCTTCGCCAGGAACGGGATAGACTACTGGAGTTAAAAACAGCCAAAACCCTGTAATCATGGTCAGTCCTTTTGAGACATCCTGGTATAGAATCCCCAACGGTGCTAATAAAACACCAATAAATGTACCGAATAAAATTAAATGAATCAGCGCCACTGGAGCCAAAATTACCGTCCAACTCACCGGAACTCGAAACCAAATAAACAATCCCACAATTAAAATCAACTTGATCGCAAAGTTGAAAAAGACCTCGCCTAACTTTGCCAAAACGATCGCTTCTCGCGGAAAATTGACCTTAGCTAGCATCGGCTTAGCTACTGTTACCGCTTGTACTGGACCGTTGAGCGCCTCCACAAAAGTTTGCCACAACGCCGTACTGAACATGACATAAGCTGGATATGGTAAATCTGTAGCTTCAACTGCGATCGCACCTGCATCACTTGCTAGCGTAAATCCTGCTGCCATCACAATCGGAGGCAAAAAAGCCCAAATCACACCCAGAAACGACTGACGGTACTGAGCGCTAATATCTCGCACCATCAGCCGCCATGCTAATTCGCGAGAAGCGAGTAAGTCTCGTCCCATTTGCTTAAACAACTGAATCGGATGCCTTAATAAGCTTTCAGGCGTATACACCACTTCAAACGGCATCGGATTTGAATTGAGATTTCTCTTTTGCTTCAAGTGGTTTATCCTTCTTCCAAAGTTTGGTAGGGTGGGCAATGCCCACCCTACTGCTACCTTATTATGCTGATACTGGAGTTTTAGGCAACGACTTGGCAGGCTGCTGTTGCACTTCTTGCGGATGTTTGCGAGTATGGCGATCGGTGAGATAACGGTTCAGCCTTTTTTCCATCCGCACTAGCATATTTTCTATTCGAGTTTTGCCCCTGCCAAAGACATAATATTTATTCAGCAGGGGTCTAATAATAAATACCCTGCGTCTTCCGGTTAAATATTCCGACCAACTGCGATACCAATTTTTGTGGTAGTTGTCCTCGGTCAGGTTCCACTTTTCGCGCAAGCGGTTTAAGCTAGTCGTACCCCAAGCATCGCTCCAACGTACCATGTAGAAAGGAATTTCGGACAATTCCAACGGCATCCCGTTAATGTAGGTGACGAGGGATGTTGGCTCTAAGTAGATGGAACCCCCAGCCTCAGATACCGCTACACAAAAATCTACGTGTTCCTTTGTGTTCATCATCGCGGGGTCGAGCTGACCGCCGATTTTTTCAATTATCGCCGTGCGCACCAACATGCAATGGAACTCTGCCAAACCAGTTGGTTGTCGTTGCAAGAAGTCGCCTAAATCTGCTACGCGCTTACCTTGCTTGTAAATTTTATCGTGCAAGCGCCGCGTCGGGCGATCGCCTTTGTTTTCCTCAATGACCGCAGATTCTCCACCTGCACAATGCACGATTTCGTGTAAAGCTTGACCTTGGCACACGAGGGGACTAACTACCGCAGCTCCCGTTTCCTCGGCGCATTGAACCAAATTGTTTAGCCAATTCGGGGCAACGACAACATCGTTATCCATGAAGACAACGTATTCTGTATTGACCTGGGCTAAACCTAGATTTCTAGCATAATTTGGTGAAGGGTAATAATCGGTACGAATCAGTTGGAAATTTTTCTCGCGGGCTTGAGCTGCTAAGTAATCTCGGTTACGCGCAGGGGAGCCACCATCTACATAAATCAACTTGAAAGGGATGGTTGTATTCTCATAAATACTTTCAAGGGACTTTTGAGTTAAACTGAAACGTTCGCGTGGTACGACTACGATAGTGACTTGTGGTTCTGCCATCTTTGATACGTCCATTTACAACCCTGTTATTTATAAAAATCAATCGTTTACAAGTCTGTCTACTTGCAAATACTTACACAAGATTGCAGAATTAGGCTACTTACACCAATACCATACGCTAATTCGCGTAGTGTCATAAGTGTACTAGTTATAAAGAGTCTTGTATTGGACAGTAATTCATAAAACATTTACACGATACAAGGATTTTATAAAGTATACATGAATGTTTCATGAGAGTTTTTTCATAATTACTCACAGTGTTATCCACTATACAAATGCCAACGCCGCTTCTACCAGAAGTAGTATATCCTTGGGAGAAGTTGCAGTGTACGATTTTGTCATTTGAAGGAGGGCTTTGCATAATACATGAGTGGCAACGAATGTATTTGATTGTGTTGGCTAGATTTTTGGTGTTTTCCAAGTATTGTTGCAGAAATTACTATTATGCTGCTAGTCTGTTTTCTAAAGAGTTGAATACTGTCTGTTGTATATTGTCTTGTGGAGAATATCTTCTGCAACTTGCGATCGCTTGTATTGTGAATTTTTTATTCCTTCTAGCTTTCCTCGATTGGAAAATTTCAAATCAACTTATAGAAACTAGGAACTGACAATGGTTGAAGCAACAATCGCTGTTGTAGTCGTCACCTATAACCGAAAGAAACTTTTAATAGAATGCCTAGATGCAATACTTACTGGAACGCGCTTGCCAGATAAAATTATCCTTGTAGACAATGGGTCTACCGATAATACACCTGATTTTCTGAAGGCAGAAGGATATCTGACAAATCAGCTCATCGATTACATCCGCTTACCGGAAAATACTGGCGGCGCAGGTGGATTTTATCAAGGTGTAAAGTATGGATATGAAGCAGGTTACGATTGGCTGTGGTTGATGGATGACGATGCCGAACCTGAAATAGATGCTTTAGAAAAGCTAAGTCAATATCTAAATGAACCTAATGTAAGTGCTTTAGCAAATCTCAAAATAGACTTAGAAGGTGAAATATTACATCCTCATTTAGGATTTTTCGATCGCCAGACTCACCAAAATGAGTTTGACTTTGATATTGAAATCCATAAAAAAATAGAAGACGGTTTAGTCAAAAAACCTCAAGCCTTAGAAATAGCTTTTAGTTCTTTTGTGGGTATTCTAGTTAGTAAAAAAGCGATTGAAGAAGTAGGTTTTCCTAATAAAGATTTTTTTATTAGAGGTGACGATTTAGAGTACTGTCTTAGATTAAATAAGGCAGGCAAGCTATTGCTAATTACTGATAGTATTATTCTTCATAAAGAAGCTTCCGACCAAGGAGCGATCGTTAAGAGTTTCTTCGGCAGACTTTCATATAGAACTAAATATAGCAGAATATGGCTGACTTATTTTGAAACCAGAAATGCAACCTGGCTCAGAAAAAACTATGCTAGTAAAACAAGATTTTATTTTAGAACGTTTAAATACTATTGTCGCTCTTTAATTGCTATTTTGCTCTTTGACGATCGCAAGTTTAAGCGCCTACAATTTCTCACGGAAGCTTACCAGGATGGTCTCAAGGGATATTTTGATAATAATAAGCCTAAAATTTTATATGAAAAAAAGCTCTGACGTTTTAGTCAACTGAAGTCAAAAAGGCATACTTCAAAAGTAAAATATCAAACTCAGTACTCGAACAATGATTCCTTAAACAAGCTTTTATTTAGCGATTCATGCTTTCGTAGATGACTCGAAAAAATTGAAACAAGGAGTGCTTGAATGTTCGATTACTTAATTGTAGGAGCGGGATTTGCTGGCAGCGTCTTGGCTGAAAGGTTAGCAAGTCAGTTGGGAAAAAAGATTCTGATTATCGATACGCGATCGCACATTGGTGGAAATGCTTACGATTGCTATAACGAAGCAGGTATCCTCATACACAAGTACGGACCCCATATCTTTCACACCAATTCTCGCGAAGTTTTCGAGTATCTCTCGCAATTTACTCAATGGCGTTCTTACGAACACCGCGTTCTTGCCAGCGTTGACGGACAACTCGTGCCAATTCCGATCAATCTCGACACGATTAACCGACTTTACGGACTCCATTTAACCTCATTCCAGCTAGAAGAGTTTTTTGCTTCAGTGGCTGAACCTAAAGAGCGTATCCTAACTTCTGAAGATGTGGTAGTTAATAAGGTTGGCAGGGAACTCTACGAAAAGTTCTTCCGCAACTACACGCGCAAGCAATGGGACATCGATCCATCCGAACTCGATCGATCGGTGACTGCCCGTGTACCTACCCGCACGAACCGCGACAATCGCTATTTTACGGATACATATCAAGCAATGCCCCTGCATGGGTATACTCGAATGTTCGAGAATATGCTATCTCACCCGAATATCAAAATCATGCTCCAAACTGACTATCGGGAAATTGTGGGGACGATACCGTATCGCGAGATGATTTATACAGGTCCAATCGATTTATTCTTCGATTACCGTTACGGCAAGCTTCCTTACCGCTCTTTGGAATTTCAGCACGAAACCGTGAATACGCCCGTGCATCAGCCAGTTGCTGTCGTCAACTATCCTAACGAACACCTATATACGCGGGTTACAGAATTCAAATACCTAACCGGACAGGAGCATCCTAAAACAAGTCTTGTCTACGAGTACCCACGCGCCGAAGGCGATCCATATTATCCCGTACCGCGATCGGAAAATACTGCACTTTACAAAAAATATCAGGCACTAGCTGACGCAACTTCCGGGGTGCATTTTGTCGGCAGGTTGGCGACTTACAAGTATTACAACATGGATCAAGTTGTCGCTCAGGCTCTGACAATTTACAAAAAGCTCAAGGAGACTGGGAATAGACAATCGCCGGAACTAGACCAAAAACTGGTTCAGGTAGGATAGCAGTTGTCAGTTGTCAGTTGTCAGTTATCAGTTATCAGTGACCAAGAAAGGGTGTGGGGTGTGGGTGACGAGAGTTGGTCAATTGCGACTTGCGACTTGCGACTTCTGAATAGACGCAACCAAAAATCTGGTTCCAACAGCCACCTGCTACGTATCTCGCCGATTGTAGGGTAATTCAGCATTAATTACCTCGATTTCTTGCCGTTCTAACTCATTGACCTCACGAATGTAGGAAGTTAAAATTTGCGCCAACCGTCGATGATAAAACCGATGCAAGCTGTGATTGACAGTAGCAGGGAAACCGCGCCGTTTTTTATGCCTTCCCCCCGCGCCAGGATCGAAAGTTTGAATACCATTGGCGATCGCCCATTCAATCGGCTTGTAGTAGCAAGCCTCGAAGTGCAAGCAATCGATTTCTTTAAAACTGCCCCAATAACGACCGTAGAGGCGATCGCCCTTCGTTAAACAAAACGACATACCCATCGGCTGGCGTTTGTCTCCTGCTCGATCTCCTGCATGGTAAGCCGCCACAAACAACACGCGATGGCGATAATGGGCGTGCAACTGCTCGAAAAACTTCTTGGTCAAATACTTGCTACCCCACCAGCCGAATTTATCACAGGTATCGGCATAAAAATGATACATCTGCGGAAATAAAGACTTATGGATATCATCTCCCGTATGAGTCACCAACTCTAAGCCTGCACTTGCTACGGCTTTGCGTTCGCGCTTAATGTTGCGGCGTTGGTTGGCGTTGAAGACTCCGAGATAATCGTCAAAAGTGGCAAAACCGAGATTTTGCCAGACATAGCTGTGGTGCAACCACGTCATAAATCCGTGTCGTTCTAATGTGGGTCGCCATGCAGGATCGACATAGAGAAAATGACACCCAGAAATATTGTGGCGATCGCAAAAATGGTCGATTGCACTTACCATCAACGCCGTCATTTCATCCTCATCTTCCCCTGGCGCAATCAAAAACCGATAACCTTCAGCAGGGGTAAAAGGTGTCATGCCTAAGAGTTTTGGATAGTACTCTACACCGATCCTCTGTGCCAGATCTGCCCATTGGTGGTCGAAGACAAACTCACCCTGACTGTGACCTTTCAGGTACATCGGGGCAGCTGCAACCAGCGTGCGATCGCGCCATATTGTTAAATGATTGGGCAGCCATCCAGCCCTAGCCGTAGCACTACCAGAAGTTTCTAGATTATTTAACCATTCCCACTCCAGAAACGGAGTTGCTAGAGGTAATGCCAAAGCATCCCATGCCAACTGAGGAATTTCAGCAATCTTATTCGTCCAGGCAACAGAATATTGTGGTTTAAGTTGTTCCACCATTGTTAGGGAGTAGGGAGCAGGGAGCAGTGAGTAGTGAGTAGTGGAAATACAAATGACCAATGACCAATGACAACTAGCCACTGTTACTTAAGTTAATCTAACTATTGCGATCGTTGCAGGCGATAGTGGAGAAATACTTCTTGTGCTTCAACTTGAGCTGATAACAGTTCCAGTCGCGGCGCTAAATTTTCTGGGAAACCCATCCCTGCCACTGGACTAGGGGCGTTTGTCCCCCCCAAAAGTAAAGGACAGACAGTCAACCACATCTCATCGATTAAATCGACTGCTAGCATCGCTGCCACCAACTCACCCCCACCGAGAACAGCTAAGCGTTTGATTCCTAAAGAGAATAGTTGTTCTAGGGCAAATGTCCAGTCGATTGTTAGAGGGAGAGTGGTGCGTGATGCGTGGTGCGTGAATTTTGAATTTTGAATTTTGAATTTTGAATTTTGAATTGCTCCACGATCCCTTTGTCCCCTTGTTTCCCTTGTCCCTCTTGTCTTTCCCTGCTCCCTGCTCCCTGCACCGAAGCGCTCCCTGCTCCCTGCTCCCTGCTCCGCCACAATCACTTGCTCAAATTCCGATCGCCCCTGCCAAGACTTTGCCCCAGCCGCAGATGTGAGCAACCAACGAGGTACAGGTTGGCGAAAAAATCGCCACTGAGGATTGATGTTGGCACTAGCAGAAGCAAGGATCTGAATTGGTTGTGATTTTTGATGATTTTGTAGTCTTTGATGCAGTAATTTAGCACTAGTTACGCTTAAGGTTGTGCCGTAAGCGCGAAGCGTACCAGCCCCAAATAGTGTGGCATCGGCAGCAGCTATTTGTTGTTCGAGATGGAATCGATCGCGCTGGGAGGAAAAGCGAGCGGGCGATCGCCTCGCATCGGCAATCTTACCATCGGCACTCATTGCCAAGATAACTGTTGTATGGGGACGATTTCGAGATCGAGCCACGAGCTGCTACCTAGTTTTAAACGATCGAGCGTGTTGGCAACCATACAGTAGTAGAAAACACTGTCTCTGCGCTAGTAAAATCTGCCGAAAGTTTTAGCGTAAAAAGTTACACTTTAATTAATTTTGAGTTAATGTTTAAAGATAAAACATTTCTTATGATTAACCAACGAATCTTTTTATACAACATATATGGTAGCAGCTAGAGCTTTTAGATATGCTGTGAAAATGTCGAAAACATCAAGAACGCAATTGAACTCGGCATCCGTAAATCTCGAACTTTGTTTTGTATGATTTGTTAAATCATACAAAGATTTTGACGGAATTTGCTTGGCAGCGATCGCGTTTAATGGTATTTAAATGCTAAAACTAATCTGTTTGCTAGCAAGCTATTACTAGAGGGTCTTGCATCTATTTTGAGGGAGCTTCCATGGCTAAGCCCAGTCAATCCTCATTTCGTCGTATCTTACTTGCAAGAATACTGCTGCTGACCGTACCAGTGTTGTTAATTGGGGAAGCGGTGACTTTCAGGAAAGCACGTTCTAGCTTGCTAGAAACTGCGCGCTGGAATTTAACTGAAAGTGCGGTGAACAAGGGAGAAAATATCAGCAACGCGATCGCCGCACTGAAATCAAATCTGCTGCTGGCAAGTCAAACCACCGTCATCCGAACTGGTTCGCCTGCACAAGCTCGGGAGTTTCTCCAACAGTTAGCGTCAACGCTGCCAAATACTCAGTGCTTGCAGGTGGCTGAAATCGACACGGGTAATTTGGTAACTAGTACTTGCGGTAATACTCCAATTGCTTCTGCTAAAGCCGATCCCACTTGGCAACGGCAGCAAAATTCAAAAGTCTCACCTTTGATCCGCATCCAGCCACTAGTCGAAATTGACGCGCGGCGATCGCTACAGCTATCCGCATCGCTAGATCCTCAACGCTCTCTGGGACAACTACAATTAGTTTTCTCGGCTCCCGTATACAATAGTAGCGGACGATTGACATACAGTCTCAACGTATTATCGGCACTGCACAAAAGAGAACGAGATCGACCAGGATTGCTGGCTGGCTCCACCGTCGTGATCGATCGCAACGGCACGATCTTAGCCCACCCAATCGCTAACCGCATTGGACGCAACGTCGCGCAAGAGCAGGATGCAGGACAACTACAACATCTGCTCAAAAATGCGCTCGCCGGACGCACGCGCCAAGATTTTCTCCACTTGTCGTTTGATCGAAACGGTCCCGACCTGCTAGCTGGCTATAACGTCATTCCCAGTCCGATCGATCGAGCCAACGGATACTGGCTGATTTTAGCGGTTACCCGTCTGGATCATGCCCTCTATGGACTGCAAGAAATTAAAGTTATCCTTGTCGTACTGACCGTCGGCTTGTTAGTAGCAACCTCAATCGCCGCACTGCATATCATCCGTGATTTAGCGAGACCTTTAGAAAAACTACGGGACTACGCCCTCAACCTACAAAGCCACCACGCTGCCGAGCGAGTCCCGCACAATTTCAAAGTACGCGAGGTAGAACAGCTAGCAGAAGCCTTGGAAGAAATGCTAGGACGGCTAAATGCTTCGGCAGCGGAACTAGAAACCGCTTGGCAAGAAGCCCAGACTTCCAACCAGATGAAAAGTGAATTCTTAGCCAATACCTCCCACGAGTTACGCACCCCTCTCAATGCCATCATCGGCTGTATTCGCCTCGTCCGCGATGGCTGCTGCGACGATCGCAGCGAAGAACTAGAGTTTTTGGCACGGGCTGATGAGGCAGCTATTCACTTATTAGGCATTATTAACGATTTGCTCGACATTGCCAGAATTGAAGCTGGTAAACTCTCAGTCGTTACAGAAGCGCTGGATTTACGGCAAGTCTTGCGAGAAGCGATCGACCTGCAAAAGGTACAAATCCAGCAAAAAGGGCTGCAATTGGTAGCTACAGAGTGGCAAGAACCGCTACTAGTTCATGCCGATGCTGCCAAACTTAAGCAAGTGCTGATCAATGTTATAGGTAACGCTGTCAAGTTCACCGATCGCGGCAGCATCAGCATCAAACTAGAAATTACTGCCCAACTCGTACAAGATGGCAGTACTACATTTTGGGTCACTGTGGCTGTAGAGGATACGGGACTGGGAATCGATCCGACTCAGCAACACAAGCTCTTTCGTCCCTTTGTGATGGTAGATGGTACTACCACCCGCAAACTAGGCGGGACTGGCTTAGGATTGGCAATTTCCCGCAATTTAATTGAATTAATGGGGGGTCGCATTGCCCTCAGTAGCCCTGGTATCGGTCTAGGGACTACTGTAGAAATTAGCTTACCATTAGTCGATCCTTTGCCGTCTCCTCCCAGCTTGGAGACGCAGCTATCAGAGCGATCGCACTCCACCAACGACAACAATTTTGATTTAAACGAACAGAGAGCTTTACTGGAGGATGACTTGAGAGAGAGAATTATAGAAGAATCCAAAAGACTAGACTCCATTAGCTCCGTCAAAAGTCTACAAGTTGAGGAAAACATTAATGGTAGTGGTGTGACTTGTCTTTGATAGGGAGCAGGGAGCGCTTCGGTGCAGGGAGCAGGGAGTAGGGAGTCGTAGGGGCGGGTTTTGACAGGATCTCCCTGAAACAACCCAGAATTGGGCGAATAAACCCGCCCCTACGGGAGTAGGGGAAAGGGAGCAGTTGTTAATTTGTGAATGCTGAGGCAGACATACTCAACGCCTACAATCTCAACGCCAATTGCTATATTACTAAGCCAGTTGGCTCTGACCGCTTTGTCAAAATCGTGCAGTCGATTGAAAACTTTTGGTTCACCATCGTAAGGCTGCCGTAAACCCTGCACGGTCAACTATCAGTGGCTAGTGGCTAGTGGCTAGTGGCTAGTAATTGCGACTTACGACTTCTTCCTAGTATTCCAGCAAACTTCCGACTGCTGGACAAAATTGCTATCTTTGATAGTAACCATAGATATTATTAAGAATAATTAAGAGAGGTATTGTGGCTCTATACGCTGAATTGCACCGCCACTTGGGGGGTTCGGTCGTGCCTCGCGTTCTCTGGCGCTACTTCCAGCGTCACGCTGACGACAAAATCGAGCGGTTTGCTGACTATGCTGCGTTTGAAGATTTCTATACCCGTCCCCGCAACACGTTGGACGAGTATTTAGAATTGCACACTTTAGTTGAGAGCGTGCAAACGATTGAGACTTTGCCTTACTTTGTCTATCGCTTGATTCGTGGGGCGTATATTTTTGAAAATTTGGCGTACTTAGAAATTCGCTACACGCCATATTTACGCACGTCAGAGCATTTACCTCAATCCCAACGGATCGAACAGATGGCGGAGATTATTGACGTGGTAGGCAAAGCAAGCCAACTTTCCGAATATCCGATTGTCACTAGCCAAATTTTGTGTATGCATTCGCGGCTACCCTATGAGGTAAATCGGGCAATTGTGGACTTGGCTGCCCAAAAACGAGAATATGTCTGTGCTGTGGATGTCGCTGGTGGCGATGGACATTATGCAGAACGCCTAGAAGAGTTCGTGCAATTGTATGCCTACGCGCGATCGCTTGGTTTAAATACCACGGGACACTTGTATGAAACTCCCGCAGGTTGTTATCCTGAATTATTACCCTATCTGATGCGGATCGGTCACGGTATCCAAATTCCCCTGTTACATCCCGAACTGTTACCAGATTTAGCCAGCAGACAGCAATGTTTAGAGGTTTGCCCTACAACTTATTTAAAGACGGGAACCTTACAGGACATGCGCCAGTTGAAGTTGGTATTCGATCGTTGTTTGGATGCTGGGGTAGATATTGCCATCTGCACGGATAACGCCGGATTGCACAACGTCCGGTTGCCATTTGAGTACGAAAATCTGCTGACGCTAGATATTATTGACTTTGACGAATTGCAAGCTTGTCAAGATGCAGCCTTCCGCCATGCCTTTGCTTGGCCCTATGGCGATCGCCCAGCGTCTTTACTTAATGGGCTGCTCAAGCCATCATTTCCAACTGGGGTGCTGGCAATGCAAGATTAAGATTGGTAGATGGTAATTGGTAATTGGTAATTGGTAGTTGGTAGATGGTAGTTGATAAGTAGGTGGATTTTTATGTCTAGCCACTACTCACTACTCTCTACTTACTACTCACTACTCTCTAATATGAACGCTAATAACCAAAATACTGGAATTTCAGGCATATTAGCAGCCAATATCGAACCGATCGAACTTGCTGATGGAATGCTTTTTGGTGAAGGACCAGTTTGGGACAAGCAGCATCAACAACTCATTTTTAGCGATACTGGGGCAAACGAACATAAATCTTGGAGTGAAACTCAAGGATTGCAAACTTACCGCAAACCCAGCTATCAGCCAAATGGCAATGTGCTTGATTCTGCGGGTAATCTTTATACTTGCGAACACGAAACGAGGGCAATAAGTATTACAGATAAAGACGATCGCCGGACAATTTTATGCGATCGCTTTCAAGGTCAGCAGTTCAATTCACCGAATGACTTGGAAATTAAATCGGATGGGACGATCTGGTTTACCGATCCACCTTATGGTTTGGGCGATAGAACTCAGGAAATCGACTTTAATGGTGTATTTCGCTACGCTCCGAAAACACAAGAATTAACAGTGGTTGTTAAAGTTTTGAGTATGCCGAATGGCATTGCTTTTTCTCCAGATGAAACCAAGCTATATGTAGGTAACTCAGCAGCAGGCGATCGCTATATTTGGGTTTTTACTGTTAACTCAGATGGAACTCTTTCGGCTGGAGAAAAACTCTGTCAAATTGATAATAATGATTGGGGAGCTGATGGGGTTGACGTAGATGCTAATGGCAATATTTATGCAGGTTGCGGCGATGGAGTCCACATTTTTTCTCCTACAGGTTTACTGCTAGGTAAAATTTTGACCCCAAGTGCGATTTCTAATTTCGCCTTTGGTGGGGAAGACGGTAAGACTTTATTTATGACTAGCGAACACGCCTTGTACCGAATTGAATTATTAGTTGCAGGCGCAGTGCGGCGATGGTGAAATTTCTATAGTTTCGTTATTGCTTTTATAGTAGGTAGGCAATACTCGCCTACGCTGAATTTTTTTTGACTTAACGCACTCTACTTATATTTCAACATCAAATATGAGTTCTATAGGGATAATTTTCTTGGAAACTCCTAGACTAATTCTCCGCCAATTTACGCCGGATGATGCTCAAAAATTATTAGATTTAGATAGCGATACTGAAGTAATTCGTTATGTAGATCTGGGCATTATCAAAGGTGGTGAGCCTCTAGAGAGAAGTTATGAAAAATATCAAAACAATGTCTTATCAAAGTGGATGCAATATTATCAACAATATCCAGGTTATGGATTTTGGGCAGCTATTGAAAAATCTAGTCAAGAATTCATCGGTTGGTTCCATTTACGACCAGCATTAGATAGTCAGTTTAATATTGATTCAGGATTATTTCATGCTGATGAAATTGAATTAGGTTATCGCTTGCGTCAAGTTTCTTGGGGTAAAGGCTACGCCACTGAAGGGTCTCAGGCTCTCGTCTCAAAAGGCTTTTCTGAATTAGGAACTCAATGTGTCGTGTCTTCTGCGCTGGCAGAAAATCGAGCTTCTACCCGCGTGATGGAAAAAGTAGGGTTAAAGTTTGAATTAAAGTACGTTCACCCAGAAATCGATCGCGAGGTGATGAAGTATAGTTTGAGAAATCCTCATAAAAATTGGTAGGAATACACAAAATTGGTAGGGGCATAAAATTAGGTAGGGGCGCACAGCTGTGCGCCCCTACTTTACGAAATCCTAATGTTTTTCAGCGTTTATTACCATTAGATCTAACCGTCACCTAAATTCTTAGGAATCTCTTTAGGAATTACCCAGTAATAAATTGTAGAACCACCAGGAGTCTGCAAGGTTTTTTCTGGTTTCCAATCGCCCATATCAAACGCATGAGACACGATACGAGTGCCAGGTTTGAGCTGTTTAAATAGCTGCGGTCTCAGCTTAACATTAAGTTCGGGCAACAAATAAAGCGTCACGACAGTTGCATCGCTGAAGTTACTCTTAAATAGGTCTTGATTGAGAAACGTCACGCGGTCTGTTACGCCTGCCTTTTTAGCGTTTTCCTTTGCTTCTTTAATCCGTTCTGGGTTGATATCTATCCCAACTGCCTTTTTCACTTGATATTTTTGTACAGCAGTAATTGGGATGCGTCCGTCGCCACTACCAAGGTCGTAGAGCGTATCATTTTTAGTCACCTTAGCAACTTTGAGCATTTCGTCTACCGTCTCTTGGGGTGTAGGTACGTAGACGACATCTGGTTCGCGTAGTGGCGCTTGCGTATCTTGGGCAATTGTTTGAGTGTGAGCGTTAGTCTGGGTAGTGAGACTGTAACCAGTTATTCCTAAGCCAACTATACCAATGCAGGCGATCGGTAGTAGGAACAAGCGTTGTCGGCGCATTATTTTCCTTTCCTGTAGCCGTTTCCGTATAACATAATGCCATGTTATTAGTCGTAAGTGGTAAGTCGTAAGTTGTAAGTCAGAAGACAATTGATGGTTGTTAGTGTTGGCAAACGCTCCGGTACACTGCGTGAAGACGGTTTTTGATGAGTGGCTGGTGACTAAAAGTCAGAAGTTAAAAGTTAAGAGTCAAAACTTCCACCAATTACCAATTATCAACTACCAACCATCAATTAAATAAGTACGCCAAGATTGAATTTTATCTTCATCAGTAGTTTGAGGAATTGCTAAACGCCAGGTTTTCCCCTCTTTCTGAAGTTGTAAATAGACCTCGAATGGATTATTTTCTTGCGTTAGCCGTCGTTGAGAGATTTGTAAGGTGCGATCGTAAGTTCCGATAATTCGATATGCTGGTAAATTACCGATTTTGAGTTGTTGCTGTTCTTGTATTCGCAGGCGATCGATTTCTAGTTTAAGTGGTGTAGATAGGTGGAGTTTCTGACTTATTTGTTGTTGTAATTGAGATAATTGAACTGCTAAAGCTTTTTGTACCAGTCGCTCGTTCGGTACCACGATTGGAGTGCTACTACATGCTGTCAGAAATATTAGCAAGATTCCAATTAAAACGAGCGGTAATTTTCGGCACATAGAACTTGCTTTTGTGGGCGACAAGAGACAGCAACTCAATTGAACTCTAGGTATATGAAACTTTCTAGAGTTAGTATAAACTGTGAATGACTCTATCGAGCAGTCAATTATGCAAAAAAGATCCCTTGGTTTAGACGATCGCCTCTACAATTACTTTCTATCTGTCTCTCTACGGGAACCAGAAATTTTATCTCAGTTGCGTCAAGAAACAGCTAATCATCCCGCAGCAATGATGCAAATTGCTCCCGAACAAGGTCAATTTATGGCTTTACTAGTTCAATTGTTAGGAGCAACAAAAACTTTAGAAATAGGGGTATTTACGGGTTATAGTTCTTTATCTGTGGCTTTAGTGCTGCCTGCTAATGGTAAGATAGTTGCTTGCGATGTGAGTAAAGAATACACAAATATAGCGCGGCGTTATTGGCAGCAGGCTGGAGTCGTTAACAAAATAGATTTGCACTTAGCACCAGCACTAGAAACACTAGATCGATTATTGGCATCAGGACAATCGGAATCTTTTGATTTTGCTTTTATCGATGCAGATAAAGAAAACTAT
>NZ_JBOFLP010000139.1:0-5120 GCF_051657925.1 Chroococcidiopsis sp. | reverse complement strand
ATGGCTGTAAAGAATCACAAAAACTTGCTTTGAAACTAGCGGCTACATTTCAATACGGTATTTTCTCTAAAGACCAACCATCACTAACACAGCATCCGATTATTAGATTTGACTTGTCAGCGTTGGGTAAAGTACCAGGGTTGAGCGCGATCGCCACTGAATCTATCATCAAGCAACTGATGGACTCGCATCGGCTTATGGGAGAAACCAGCGACAAAACACCCAGGACATACATATTTATAGACGAAGCCAAGGAGATTAAGGGATCTAAAAGTTTCGATTTGGTATTGGCTGATGGTAGAAAGTACGGGTTAAATGGGGTTGCAGCGTCGCAGCGGGATGCACATATTTCAGATAACGTTATTGCCAACTCTGCGACCAAGATAGTTTTGGGTGTAGACCAGACAGAAGTAGCCAGAGTAGCAAAGCGTTTCAGATTTGCGGCTGACCTCGTTGCTAATCTTTCTCCTCTAGAAGCTTTGGTAAGGATGGGGACACAGGGACATCGTTGTAAAATCAAGCCTTTCTATGAGCGAGTGGAATAGTCGGCTTACTATAGCTGCTGTCCTGGTGGCGCTGATATTTGCGATCGCTCATTCCTCAAAGGGCGATCGCAACTTTGCCATTGCTGCTAATAGTGAATCGTCAGCCCCTGAAGTGATGGAAACTAACCCCAGTGGTTCCCCTCGAATACTCAAGTTTAGTTTATCCCTATCATCCCCCAAGGATTTGAAAGTACACCAAGGGGATACGGTGACGGCTGGCGAAGTGCTGGCAGATAGAGTAGAGGAGCGAGCGCGGTTGACTATCCAGCGCAAATCCTTAGCCCTTGCCTATCAACAAATTCAGCAGAGAGTTTTACTCAAGCCCCCCGTTCCCCTCGTTCCCCCTGCCGTTCGGTCGCTGCCTCCCATCTCCTACGCGGAGGAAACAGCGCAGATCCAAAGCGCATCAATGGCTATAATCGATGCTGAGAAAGCCTTGCAGCAGCAGAGGGATTCTACCAAGACAATGCCCTTGGAAGAATCTAGCAGCGTAGATTCAGCCCGTGTCAAAGTCGAGAATCAGCAGCGATTACTAGAAAACCAAAAGCAGAAACTTCAAGCTGTCCAACTGCTCAAGGACTTACCCCCTGAAGTTCAGCTCCATGAAACAGAAATGCTGAAGCGGCGCTCTGCTGAGTTGCAACAAGCTACTGCTGAATATCAACAGGCTTCATCTAAGCTAACTATCGCCGTCAACGCCAGAAATGAAAGGCTAGCTCAACTGGCGACAGCATTACAGAAAGCCAGGGCAGATCGTCAACTGGCGATCGCCAAGCTTCAGACCAAAAAGGACACTAGGGCGTATGCAGAATATGAGGCATCAGTCACGGCTGCTCGTAGGGCAGAGGAGAAAAACCAAGCGCAACAATCGTACTACCGACAGCTACAGGACTTCCAGCAGCAGGAACGCGACCGAGCTTTTCAGTTGGCTCAGATCGCTTCTAAAATTGCCGAAGTCGATGAAAAGCTCAGTACCATCAGCGTTGTCACTAGCCCGTATTCTGGTAAGGTACGACGGGTTAAAGTTGTCGGGCAGACTAACAATAGTTTGTCTGTCGAGCTTACTTTGGTTGTTGCAGATGGACGCGATCGCAGTTTGCCAAACTCCACCACCTCCACCCCTCGTCCCTCCTCCCCAAACACCACTACCACAAAACCCTTCAATACAACAGGGTTCACCACCACAAACAGATGATTCTGGTGAAGAGTCCACCGGAGAACCACGCCAACCAAACAAGACAAATCCCCTAGAACCAGCCGGAAGCGATCTTGATGCGATAATTCGCACTCGAATTAATGATGACTTATGGAATGCAATGAAAGGTGACTTGCCTTGTCTCACTGCGACCCGCGATTGCATTTCATCTCTACAATCAGCTGCTACTCAACACAATCCCTTACTCAAAGAAGTTGATGCCAGGATAGAGGAAATTAATAACAAAATTGAGGAAGCAAGATCGGCTAACAAGAAGGCTGTAAAGTTGTCGGTGATGACTCCGGCGCTGCAAGCTTTGATTCAACCCCAACAAATTCAGCAAACTGACGGAAAGACGCACCAAACGGGCGGCTTTATTTCTAATCTCGCTTCGCTGTTTACTAATCCCACCGGAACGCTGGACAAGTTACTTAATGCTGTGGGGGTTCCACTGTTGCAAGCTTCGTTTGGCGGGAATGCAGAAAATCAAAGGAATGCGATCGCCATTTCCGATCTACAAGTAAAGTCAGCGGAGTTGCAGAGGGGACGAGCAGAGTTAGCCAACAAAATTAGAGAACAAGTGTACTTAGCTGCTTTCGAGTATGACGAGGCAGCCAGGGAATTTCAAATCTCCCAAGAGATCGCCAAGCGCGATGCTGCTAGGATGCGGCTGCTAGAGGTAGAGTACCGCTACGGCGGGGGCGATAGTAATAGTTACCTCAGTAGTTTGAATGGTCTTGATTCTCGTAAGGCTCAAACGTACCGAAGTTGGGCAAGTATGCGATCGCGGATTGAGAAGATTAAGCTGTTGGTGTTAGGTGTGGAGGAGTAAAGAAACTTTTGGCTTCGGTTAGTCCAATGCACGGGCTATGTTATTAGCTTTTACCAATCGCTCAGTTAGTTCTCGATCTTCTTGTTGATAAATTGCATTCTCTTGTTGAATAAAGATGTTTGCTAAAGCATCATAGGCTTCAGCCCATGCCGAAATCACTTCATCAGTTGCGGCATCTTGCAAAACGTCTTTCATTGCCTGCAAAAGCTTTTCGCCAATCAGCGGGTACTGTTCGGGAAGTATGCGAGTCTTTACATGACGATGGGCAATTTTGTCTACTGCCGTAGCCAACTCATCTAGGCGATCGATATGAGTAGCATAGGCGTAAACAGCCGCAGCTAACTTGTGTGCTTGCCCACCACCGTCTAGATGCAGCATCCAAGTCGTTTCAAAGCCGCGTTTATAGTCAGGTCGCTCCTCAAAAGCAATTTGATACATCCGTCTGGAAATCTCTTCACCTTTTTCTTTAATAATTGGTGCAGTTGCCTTGACAATTTCAATCGTTTTTTGACTAACCATTATTTAAAGTTCTCCTCGCAGCGCATTTATTATGCGGCGATCGCTTCTACAAAAACGATCGCCCTTCCACACGAGAGACGACAAAGCTTTTATGTTTAACATATGTATCACCTTGATTTAAGCGCATAACTGCGATCGCTCACTACTACTCATTTGCCATCATGCGAGAGAGCAGAAGAGGTAGCACTCGGTATTCGGTTCATACAATTACCAACATCACTTTAGCTAACTGCTTAAATTAAGTCGCACATTTTCTTGTGACTTTGAACACAATCTTGCTATAACTTACGAAACTGGTTAGGGTTCATTCCCGTGTAAGTGCGAAAATACCTGGCAAAATGACTCTGATTTGCAAAGCCACACTCCAGTGCTACGGATGTAATGGTTAGTCCTGGCTGCCTTAGCAACTGCTTTGCCTGTTCTACTCGTTGGCGAATTAGGTATTGATGGGGTGACATTCCAGTTGAGTGCCTGAATAGGTGGCAGAAATAGTACTGACTCATACCAAGTTCATTTGCGATCGCACTTAGGGATAAATTCTCACCCAAATGCGCCTGGATGTACTCAATGGCTTGCCTAAGCTTTTGTTTAGACAACCCATCCTCATGTTCTCGAAAACAATGTTTGCGGGTGGAGTAATGGCGCAGCAGATGAGCCGCCATCGCCGTTGCCATTGAATCTATGTAGAAACGACTGCCAACCCCATCCACCTCTAAACTTGACTTAAGTGCTAGTCCCATCTGGTAAATCAATGGATCGGCTTTTTTTAGTGTCAGCAAAAGTTCGACGCGATCGGGATTCACTGATTCAGGAGCAATCCGATCTAGAAATGTAGGCTCTAGATAGCAGTGAATATATTCCATTACTTTAACAGTTGAATTAGAACGGAGTCCCCAAGGAAAATTAGCGGGACAGATTTCAATACAGCCACTTGCATAGTCTTTTTCTCCATAGGAAACCGCCTGCTTGCGTCCCTCTAAGACCAGTTCAAAATCAACTGTCTGATGCCCTAGGGGAATAATGATTGTGTGTCGAGGGTTGGATACTTCAGGCACATCCATCGATGGTTGACGATAATGGGCAAGCTGAATGCTACTCCAACCCGATTGAAAACTTGTTAGCAGAGGCGGATTGGGTAGAAACTTCTGCCAATCAACATAGTCGATCGCTAAAGGTTGCCCGACGGACATCACCGATTCCTCCAAATATGGTTTATATGACAATCTCGCCATCAAGTTTTATACATGTTGCATCTCACCAACAATCTCCCAACCACGCCCCAACCGAGAACTCACAATTACCCAATCGTCGCCACTCATATTTCTAGACATTTAGCTGAGTTCTAAGCCCAAAGCAGATTAGAGAATTTACTCTCATCAAAATGATTAAGGAGAGCTACTTATTTTACTGGAGTGGTGAAAGTTGCAGTCATGAAGCTATCCCCACTAGTACATTGCTTGCCTTTTACTAATGAGAGCGCCGTATGGCGAACACTTTCTAATAAGTGTTATTTCCTAGAAGCCAGCTTCTAGAAAGAATTCAGGGAAGACATTGAGTGTTAACTATACCCCGCTCTCAGTAGTAATATGGTGGGTTACTCATTGGTAGTAATTAATTCTCCTTCGATGTTGCTGTCTAACTATCAATTCGACAGCAAATTTGCTATCTAATGCTCCGATCGCGACACAAACTTGCATTTCCGCAATTTAGCTACAAAACTTTACGAATTAGAGAGATAGAGTGCAGTTTAAAGACACTTTTACTTTATTTGTCCCTGAAAGTTCAAGATATCTAGACTTATCGAGCCTGGGCAGCAATGCGATCGCAAACCGAAAAAACCCAGTTTCTAGTCCTGGGCGTGAATGAGTAAAAGTATTTCAGCATCTTCCAGGCAACAGTATATTTAACAGCACAGACTACCATAACAACAGCCCATCATGATAGTTGCAATCCTTATGCAGTTGTTTTTCCTTCAGATGATGATAGCTGCGATCGCATTACTAATATTGTGTTTGAACTCCACGGATGT
>NZ_JBOFLP010000138.1:0-4878 GCF_051657925.1 Chroococcidiopsis sp. | reverse complement strand
TCCATGCTCTCGGTCGGCGATAAGGTCGCACAGTCCGACGAGTTCAAATCCTCCGGCGACGATGCCAGCGGCGGGAAAACCTGCGCCGACTCCTGAGCAGAGATCGAGTTGGGTAAGGAGCATTCAATGACTTCAAAATAGTCGCGGTGAAATAAGCTGTTGTCTGTCGTGCGTACCCAATCGAGATCGAGACTGTCTATCTCAAACTCCATCCCAGCACAGACAAAGTGCAAGTCGTTAATGCGGATGCAATTACCTACTTGGGGAGTTGGGAGGAGCCAGTCGCTTGCGGGGGTTCCCCCCGTTGTGCGAACTGGCGTTCGGGAGTCGGGAGTCGGGATAATAGGTGATGGGTTTTTTCCCCTAGAACACGCCATGATACGCCTTCTCCTCGCGCTCATCATCAAGAGACAAGTCTTCTCGTTCCATTTCCTCTGGCTTTTTGGGATCGGCACTACAAGCTAACTCATGCCGTTTTTCTGCAACGAGTTCCTCATCGGGAGTGCGATCGCTCGAACTCATGCTCATCGCTTGGGCTAGCAGCCTCGTCTCTAGAATCCGCTGCTGTCTCTCTTTGACTGTAGCAGTCCAATTTTCCCGTTCAATCCTATCCAGTTCGCCGCAAATACCACGGGTTAATCGCTGGTCGTATTCTTCACAGTGGGTGTAGGCACTACCAGCACCGCATCGATAGCAAGCCGGATGTAAGTCTTTGTCATAGTCGTAGTCTGGAATGACCAAAGAGGCTAGCTTCGGTCTGACTATTCCAGTATCGTGACAGCAGAAGCAGCGCCAATCTGGATACCAAATCTCTGCATCAACACTAGACTCTTTATCCGGTCTAACTGGCTGTCGGGAAAGTTTAGGCAGGCTCATCAGCTATCCTCCCTGCGTATGCATTGGTTTTCTGCGCCCACATGAGAAAAGAAAGCCTTTCCTCTCTCTCAAATTCGTTCTCAACTGCCCACGGATGCCCCTCGTAGTAAGCCTTGTGCAGCCAGTCCATCAGGCGCGGGTCATTCTCCCAGTCATATTTGCGGGCGATCGCCTCTTGTTTCGCCGCTCGACCTGCCGAGGACGCTAAAAAATATTTGTAAAGTTCTGTAAAGTTCGCGGCAATCCATTTGTCTGGAAGCTCTGGGGGATGTGGTAGGCTGGCTGCCTTTTTCCTTCCAAATTCCAAAAAAATCTCTCTCTCGCTTTCTGAGAGAGTCTGAATAAAGTCTAAATAAGTCTTATTAATCTTAGAGTTTTGAAATGCTTGCTGTGTAACTGTTTCAGCTTCCGCGTGGTGTGTGGCGATCGCGCTGGGTGCGTCACGATCCACCTGGGTGCGTGGCGATCCACCTAGGTGTGTAGCGATCGATCGCGGTGCCTCATCGCACCTGGGTGTCTCATTACACCCTTGGTGTTTCATCGCACCTTTGGTGTCTTCACGCACCTCTGGTGTCTCATCGCACCATAAACCTTTTGGTTTCACCTTGGCTTTGACCTGCAACAGCTCTAGGTCGATGAAGCCTTTTGCATCCAGTTCTTTCAAGGCGCGGCTTACGGTTTGTCTGTGGACTTGACGCTCTGGTGATGAGAGCTGCCTTGCTATCTCAGCCGCATTGATTTCGATCCCGTTGTTGTGAGGGTCAATCGTGCGAATGTAGTACAACACATCCCTTTGTGCTGGCGTTAACTCTCTGCAAGCCCTTAGCCATTCTTGGTGTTGTAATGGGTAAAACTTTCCTTCAATCCTTGCTTGTGTCATGATAGTTCCAGGTATTTTTGTTTTTTTCACCCCGTATTCGCTTCCAACGACGCGGGGTAAATTTTTTAGCAGCCTTAACCAGTTGAGTTATTTCCTTGCTACGATTAGAGCATTCAGCCGAAGCGCTCTTTTTAGGTTGTCAAATACTATAGCAATTATACAAATTGACAACTAGGTAATTTATGCAAACTTTTGTGAAGCAGGAAATTGAGACACATCAGAAGTTATTTGGCGAGATGCTAGATCGGTTTGGCATAAGTGCAAAGCCATTGGCAGAAAGAGCGGGCGTTTCTGAGGTGCAACTGTCCCGCTTTCGCAATGGAAAAACAGATTTAGGGGCAGGAAAGCTAATGGCTCTCCTAGAGAACGTGCCTCAAGAAGCTAGGGAATGGTATTTGTCGCAATTGCTAGGAGTTAGCTTGAAGACGAGCTTACGATCGCAGTTTCTATCTGCTTCTGCCAAGGAAAAGGCGGAAGTACTGAATCTCATGGCTGATTGGATTGAAAGCCGTGATTCTACTGAGACGAAGCTGATGCCAGAGGCAGTATGATAACTGCTGCTAATTACTCTGATAGTAAAAAAATTGTGGACGAGCAGCAATTTAACAAAAACTTGGATGAATTAGAAAGTCTGCTGGAAAAGTGCAATCGTCTCCCACCGGATAAGAAAGCACAGTTATTGAAGTCCCTGCTTGGTGACCAAGCTATATCCGTAGTATTTGGAAACAGCAATTTGTATGCCGATACCATCTACCAGATCAACGTCTCGGATAACAACCAGGTAGCGGAGCTATTTAGGACTATTGCTCAGCGGATAGAAAAAGAAATTGACAGGGACTCGCAGGCGGATTCTAACTCGTAGGTTTTAAATAACTAATCTTTGGTTTGATTAAATAAAACTTTTAGGTGCGATCGCTTCCAAGAAAATCGTACAGTTTGTAATACTAAATTATTACGGCTCCGTAATTCTACGGTTTTACTCAATCCTCATCAAAATTAGAATCAGTTTAATTCATTTCTTGTATAAAAATCAGGATTAGATTGTGGTTTCACGTCATAATTTACTGACTTCTTTCGATAGAGCGGAGGCAGCGGATTTGCCTATAGGCGAAGGCGATCGGGCAGGGCTTCCTCAGTGTTGGATTGGTGAAGGATTGGGGATGAGAGTTGCGATTGGAAATTATCAAAGGAGTTCTTTGACCGGACAGATTAGGAGTATGAACGGCAAAGAGATAGGGGAAATATTAGAGGCTATGGCTGGGTGTTTGTCCGATTGAAAGTAGTTTCAGAGAAAGCTATTTGTAGATTTACAAATAGCTTTCTTCAAACACTGATTTAACTAACTTTCACTCGTTGGATCGTAAAGTACAACCTTCTCCTGTTCGTCTGGATCGTTGCGGGCAGCTAGCACGTAAACGGGTTCTGTGGCGCTTAGGTTGCGCGGTTGATGGGGAACGCCTGGGGGAGTAAAAACGAAATCCCCAGTTTCGCACACCTTGCAGTGCTGGAGTCCTTGCCCGTAAAAGACTTCGACACGACCCTTGAGAAGATAAATTGCCGTTTCATGTTCTGGGTGGAAATGTGGCTCGGCAATTGCACCAGGAGGAATAATTACGAGCTGCATCGAAATTCTTTTTGCCCCTGTCGTGCTTGCAGAAATGCCGGCAAAATGGGACAACCGTTCGCCAGCTAGTGTTGCCGCATCAGGGCGCACAATAACAACCTCGGTTGGCTTTCGTTCGATGGGTTCGCGGGTATCAGGAGGATGGGCAGATGTATTTTCTATCATGAGGACTCTTCCTTCGAGACAATTTGAGAGCGGTGCAATTCAGCCTCCCAATTACATGAGGAATGAGTTGAATGAATAGCGATCGCTCTACCGTATTGATTTCTAGGATGAGTACATAGTTATTATGCAAATTGATTTTGCAACCAAGCAGTTAGATCGGCAACATTGTTAAAGTCCAGTAGGGCAACTCCCAATTCTTCAAGCTGAGCAGTGGTTAAATTTTGGATTTGGGCTTGTAGTTCTGGAGCAACTTCACCAATTCGTCTCGTCAGTAGGCGCAGCGTGAGTGACAAAGCTTCTTCTCTCTTTCCTCGTGCGAGGATCTCTTGGTAAATTACTGACTCTTTCATCATGTCTTCCCTCAAAAATCGACGAATAGTTTCGATCTCAAACCTCAAGCCAGCAAGCACTTCTACACAAGCAGAAATATCGCGCTTTTTCTCCTGCTCCTCAATCATATCTAAGCGCGATGCAACTTGCCGTAGTAATGCATCTGGAGAATCGGATTGAGCCAGTGTTGCCAAAGGCAGCAGTGCAGGATTTGCTAATAAAGGAGCGGGGTCTTGTTCCCATAATCGAATAACTCGATAGTGATACGTAATACTATCAGTTATTAGTCGATCGGCGTATGCTGCTGTTGAGCCAGTCCGCTTCAAAAAGATAACAAACTGATCGACTGGACGATTGTATTGTCGATAAAGCCTTACACAGTAATCCAACATCCTTAGAGATAATGGTGGATTTGAAATAGCTTCTACCTGAAACTCCAGGTGTAAAATTCGTTCTTGGGGACGCAACAATGCAACAAAATCAGCGCGGATTGGTTCAACACTTAACTCAGATTTGAGGATTTCAGCGTCAGTTGTAGCTCGATCCAAAACCCAATTAGCAAAGCTTTCAGGATATTGTTCGGAAAGATATTTACAGATATTATCGACTGACATGTAAACCAAGAGATAACCACTAAAGCTCAAGCTTTATTCACAATATTATATCAAGATATCGCAAGTCTTTATTAGTAAATTGGTTATTCTATCTGTTTTTAATTAAGTCGTTCAGTTAGATTATTTAAAGTAGAAATTGTATTTATTTTGCTGATATAAACAAACTTGCCCAACACAGAATAAGATATTGTTTGCTACTCTAAAGTTCGCTCAACTTTCTAACATTGGATCGTAGGATACAACCTTTTCTTGTTCGTCTGGATCGTTGCGGGCAGCTAGCACGTAAACGGGTTCTGTTGCACTTAGATTACGCGGCTGATGGGGAACGCCTGGGGGAGTAAAAATGAAATCCCCAGCTTCGCAGACTCGGCAGTGCTGAAGTCCCTGTC
>NZ_JBOFLP010000137.1:0-13542 GCF_051657925.1 Chroococcidiopsis sp. | reverse complement strand
CCGACTCCCGAATTAACGGCACAATGAGAAAAGTGACTTGAGGTTAAAGCATGAATTTTGGTGGACTGATTTCCGCAGCACCAGTATTTGACGCGATCGCCTGGTTCGATCCGATTCGCATCGGTAGCACTTCTTTACTTGCCAGTGCGTCAACAGCAGACACTGCTCCCTTCATTTTCGCTGGCATCTTAGCTAGCCTGGTTGTGATTTACTTAGCCAGTACCATTGGCGGGGAAGTTTGCGCGCGGCTGAATTTACCACCAGTTTTAGGGCAACTTATTGGCGGCTTGGTGGTCGGGATCTCGGCTTTACATTTGTTGGTTTTTCCAGAAGGTGGCGGCGACAGTTCTAATTCCCTGTTAATGAGATTTCTAGAAGCTACGGCGGGATTGAGTGTAGATGGAGTGACGACAACATTTCAAACAGACAGCGAAGTGATTTCCGTTCTGTCAGAAATTGGTGTGGTGATTTTACTGTTTGAAATTGGGTTAGAGTCCAATTTACAAGAATTGTTGCGTGTTGGGACTCAAGCTACAATCGTCGCGATCGTTGGCGTGGTGACACCGTTTCTCTTCGGTACTTTAGGTTTAATTGCCTTATTCCATATCTCCACCGTACCAGCTATTTTTGCAGGGGCAGCTTTGACGGCAACTAGCATCGGTATTACGGCTAAAGTTTTGGCAGAACTCAACTATCTCAACCGTTCGGAAGGACAAATTATTATCGGGGCAGCGGTGCTAGATGATGTTTTGGGTATCATCGTCCTAGCTGTAGTTGCTAGTCTTGCTAAAACTGGAGAAGTCGAACTGACAAATATTCTCTATTTGATTATCAGTTCGGTCGTGTTTTTAGTAGGAGCAATTTTAATCGGACGCTGGTTAAATCCCTACTTCGTCCAGTTAGTCGATGCACTCAAAACTCGCGGTCAATTATTAATTCCAGCACTGATTTTTGCTTTTGTCTTGTCCTACATTGCCACTGTCATCAAATTAGAGGCAATTTTGGGTGCTTTTACTGCTGGGTTAGTATTAGCAGAAACGCAAAAATGTCGCGAATTGAAAAATCAGGTTGTACCGATCGCAGATATTCTCGTACCAATTTTCTTTGTGGTTGTTAGTGCCAAGACAGACATCGGTGTTTTAAACCCAGCCGTCCCAGCAAATCGGGAAGGGCTGATTATGGCAAGCTTTCTAATTGTCGTGGCAATTTTGGGTAAAGTTGTCACTGGCTTCACCGTCTTCGGGCAAGAAAAAGTCAATCGTTTAGCGATCGGCGTAGGTATGATTCCTAGAGGTGAAGTAGGACTTGTTTTTGCTGGCATTGGTTCTGCTACTGGGGTGTTACCTCCTGCCTTAGATGCAGCAATTATTGTCATGGTCATTGTCACCACATTTATCGCTCCACCACTATTACAAATTGTGTTTCAGCGATCGCCAGAACAGAATTTACCGCAACCAGAAGCGATCGCACCATCGCCGAAGTCTCAATAATAGAATGTAGAGACGTTACATGTAACGTCTCTACATTGCGTTTTAATTAATCGCGTTTCAACAATCCAAACATCGGGGCGAGAATTGCCCCAAATACAAATCCTCCGGCGTGCGCCCAATAAGCTACACCGCCACTTTCCATCCCAATATTGCTAGGAACTTGTAAGCTGGCAACACCATATAAAGCTTGTTGAACAAACCACAATCCTAAGAAAAAAACTGCCGGAATTTGCAAGGTAGTCACGAAGAACCCCAGAAACACTAAAGTCAATACCCTTGCTTGGGGATAGCGCAAAATGTACGCGCCCATCACTCCTGCGATCGCCCCACTTGCACCTAATGAAGGAATAGTTGAATTGGGTGAGAAGAACCACTGAGATAATGCTGCTAAAACTCCACAAGTAAGATAAAAAATCAAAAATTTTACATGTCCCAAACGGTCTTCTACGTTATTCCCAAAAATCCAGAGAAACAGCATATTTCCAGCTATATGTAAGAAACCGCCATGCAAAAATTGAGATGAAATTAATGTCATCCATTCTGGTAATTGCTGCGGTGTTGGAATGGGACATCTACCCACTATATTTCCTGATAATTGGCAAGGTACGACAGCAGATGAATAGAAAAATTCTTGTAATTGTTGTTGATTCAGAGTTAATTGGTAAAGAAAAATACCAATATTTGCACCGATTAATCCATAGGTAATGTAAGGTGTAATTGATGTTGGAATGTCATCGCGCAAAGGGAACACAGAATTTTTCCTTATCGTGAAACTGCTTGTCAAAATTCTAGCTTAAGTATTTTTTACCACAATAGAGGAAGTCAAAAGTCAAAAGTCAGAAGTCAAAACTTTTCTCATGACTCACTACTCACTTTCACAAAATTACTCCTAAAGGTAGAGCAACAATTAAATCAAACTACATGTGAGAGAGAGGAGATTGAATTTCATTGCTGTATAGAATGATGCCAAAACAGCGTGAATTTGGAAAAAATTATGTCTGAAGAAGAGAAAAACACATCAGCTTCCGGCGGCTATCAAACCCCCGTTGAGGAAGACATTCGCAAAACTGGTAATGTAGCTCAAACCGATGCTAAGCCCTCTGCTGTACCGGAATCTGGCAGCAGCGATCAAATTGTAGAAGGTGGTGGCAATCAAGGTACTGAAAAGCGCTAGCATTAATCAGGGAGCAGGGAGCAGGGAGAAGAGAGCTGAGGGAGCTGAGGGAGCAAGACAATTCAAAATTCAAAATTTCCCCACACTTCCCACACTTCCCACACTTCCCACACTCCCCACACCGCTCACCACGTAGCACTCACCACTCTTTCCCGACTCCCCATTCCCCAAAGATGGATACCATAGAAGGCATTAGTATCGGTATTGCTTTAAGTGCTGCTTGTGGCTTTCGGATTTTTATTCCACCGTTAGTCATGAGTATTGCAGCTGTTTTCGGTCATTTGCCCCTGGCTTCAGGTTTTGCCTGGATGGGGACTTATCCGGCACTGATAGCTTTTGCTGTGGCGACGGCGGTGGAAGTGGGGGCTTACTATATTCCTTTAGTAGACCACTTGCTAGATACTATTGCTACCCCAACCGCGATCGCAATTGGTACTGCTATTACCGCTGCTTTTCTACCCGATACCGATCCTTTACTCAAATGGACTTTAGCCGCGATCGCAGGTGGTGGTACAGCTGGTACAATTCAAGGCTTAACCGGAATTGCTCGTATATCTTCTACTGCTTTGACAATTGGACTCGGTAATTCAGTCGTAGCGACAATTGAATCTTTCGGCGCGTTTATTTTGTCAATCTTGGCGCTCGTATTACCTTTCTTGGCTATTAGTTTAGTTGTGGTTTTAGTTGTAGTTAGCTTGAGTAAAATAATGCAGATCTTTTATAGTAGAAAGCAGGTTGAATAGTTCGTATTTTTAAGTTGCGCCCGTCTATTTTCTTTCAAATACGTCATAGAAGATCCCCCCAACCCCCCTTAAAAAGGGGGGCGATGAAATTGGATATATGGCAAATGACAAATTTATGACAATTATTTGCTTTCAACTACGTCATAGAAGATCACCCCATCCACCCTTAAAAAGGGGAGCGATAAAATCAGATATATTACAATGACAAATGACAAATGATAAATGACAAATGACAAATGACAAATGACAAATTCATGACAAATAAAAATATCGCGATCGTTTTCCTTCTGTTGACAAGTTTTGCTGTGCCAGTTAAAGCGCAAATTCAACCATCTGAATCACAGTCGCCTTCAAAGTCTCCTACTGAGATCGCCCCATTTGCGCCTAACCAAATTGCTGAGGCTTGCATTCAAAATCGGGCTGAAACACTGCCATCTCCTTTTACCGATGTCCCGCAAAATCACTGGGCTTTTAAAGCAGTTATGACCATGCATTATTGCGGAGCTTTTCGTCAAGCTGCATCTCCAAAATTATTTGAACAAACAACACCAATACCAAATAGGTAGAATCTCAAGTCAAAAATCAAAAGTCAAAAAAGAAATTTATTGAGGATAGAATCGCTCGTTCTTTCATTAAGCTGGTGTAGTTCTCGATCTAATTTTCGCTGCTGTTGGATTAAGATTTCAAAATCTTCTCTTGTTGCTAGATTTGGCTGATTTGAGCGAAGATTGCGATCGATCTGCTCTAAACAAGCGTAACCTTAATTTTGCCAACATTAGTAATAAACTCAGCTATCTGTTTTTTTCCATCCTAGCTAATGCTCGATCGACTGCAAAATTTTCTTATCATGTAGAGACGTTATCACGTAATATCTTTAAACGCTCAACCTAGATAGAGGAATGCAATGAAGGTATATGAAATTCAGAATTCATTCGGCTTAGACTCTCTAAACATTGCAGAACGTCCAGATGCTAGCCCCAGTTACGGACAAGTATTAATTAAAGTCCGGGCAGTATCCTTGAATTACCGCGATCTGATGGTGGTGAAAGGGCTATACAATCCCAATATACCTTTACCTTTGATTCCCTTTTCTGATGGCGCGGGAGAGGTGGTAGCAGTAGGGGAAGGAGTGACGCGAGTGAAAGTAGGCGATCGCGTGGCGGGTATTTTCTTCCAAAATTGGATCGCCGGAAAACTAACCGCAGCAAAAACTAACTCCGCTTTAGGTGGAGCTATAGACGGAATGCTAGCAGAATACGTAGTCTTACACGAAGATGGCTTAGTACACGTTCCAGCGCACTTCACAGACGCAGAAGCAGCTACTCTACCCTGCGCCGCCGTTACCGCTTGGAATGCCTTATTTGACTCTGGTAACCTCCAAGCTGGCGAGACAGTACTCGTACAAGGTACAGGTGGGGTTTCGATTTTTGCCCTTCAGTTTGCCAAAATTGCAGGGGCGCGGGTTATTGCTACCTCCAGCAGCGATGAAAAGTTGAAAAAAGTCAAGCAATTAGGGGCTTCAGAAACAATTAATTACAAACAAACTCCTCATTGGGGCAAAATAGCTAGAGAATTAGCTGCTGGTGAGGGTGTTGATTTAGTCGTAGAAGTTGGCGGGGCGGGAACTTTAAACGAATCTTTACGGGCTGTACGTATAGGCGGACAAGTGAGCTTAATTGGCGTTCTTAGTGGTGGTAGTGGCGAAATTAATACCGTATCGATATTAATGAAAAGCGTGCGCCTACACGGAATTTATGTCGGTTCGCGAGAAATGTTTGAAGCCATGAATCAAGCAATTACACTACATCAAATGAAGCCAATTATCGATCGCGTCTTTCCTTTTTCCGAAGCACGAGAAGCCCTGAAGTACATGGAAAGCGGTTCTCACTTCGGCAAAATTTGCCTCCAATTCTAAAACTAACTCATACAACCTTCTAACCTTCTACTCCCTATTCCCTGCTCCCTGCTCCCTTCAAAACTAATATGCTTGTCGAACATTTTCAAATGCTCGCCCGCTACAACAGTTTGGCAAATCACAAATTATATCAAGTCTGTTTCCAGTTAAGCGATGCAGAACGCAAGCAAAACCGACCGGCATTTTTTAAGAGCATTCATGGCACGCTCAATCATATTTTAGTGGGCGATTGCATTTGGATGACACGGTTTGCAGGCGATCGCATACCATCAACTATGCTCGATGCAATTCTTTACGAAGATTATGAGGAATTGTGGATGGCACGTAGAGTAGAAGATGAGCGGATCGAAACCTTTGTTGCCAATCTAACTGCGGAATTTTTGCACGGGACAATTGAGTACGTCAACAATGCTGGAAAAACTTGTATAGATCCAGTCAATTTATTAGTCGCTCACTTTTTCAACCATCAAACTCACCACCGAGGACAGATTCACGACATGGTGACACAGACTACAATTTCACCACCATCTTTAGATATGCATCGCTTGATTAGACCTTAATCTGTGACCTTAATCTGTAAGGAGCGATCGAATGGATCTTCAACTAACGGACAAAATCGCCCTAATTAGTGGTTCTACCGCTGGAATTGGCTTAGCGATCGCGACGATCTTAGCCCAAGAGGGGGCAACTGTGGTGATTAATGGCAGGAAACCAGAGCGAGTTGGTAGTGCTATGGATAAAATTAGGCAGATTTATCCAGAGGCAAAATTACAAGGCGTAACAGCAGATTTATCTACCGCAGTCGGTGCTGAGTTAACGTTTCAGCAAGTACCAGTCGTAGACATTTTGGTAAATAATGTGGGATTTTATCAAGTCAAGGAATTTGGCGAAATCACGGATGTAGATTGGATGGAAATTATCGAAACTAACGTCATGAGTGGCGTGCGGTTATCGCGGCATTACTTACCGCTCATGCTGCAACAAAACTGGGGACGGATTATTTTTATCTCCAGCGAATCAGCTGTGAATATTCCCGCTGAAATGATCCATTATGGTGTAACCAAAACCGCCCAGCTTGCTTTAGCGCGGGGAATGGCAGAAACTACAGTTGGCAGCGACGTTACAGTTAATTCTATTCTGGCAGGTCCCACCAAGTCAGAAGGGGTAGGAACTTTCGTGCAAGACATGGCGCAGTCGCGCCAGATCGATCCTATCCAGGTAGAAAAAGAGTTTTTCGAGAATACTCGCCCTTCTTCCCTAATTAAACGCTTCGCCACGCCGGAGGAAGTTGCGGCTTTAGTTGCTTTCGTAGCCAGTCCCTTAGCATCTGCTATTAACGGCGCAGCCTTGCGGGTTGAGGGGGGAGTGGTGCGATCGATTGTTTGAGGTAAACGACGGTTAAAACTGCTTTATAGTCTGCGTAGCCGCGAATTCTATTCGCCCAGGTTTTCAGTCAGCAATGAAATAGGGTGTAGGGTATAGGATGTGGTGAATTAAGGAACAAATGCTAATGGAACCCATGACTGCTCAAATCAGCACTCGGACTGAAACCGATAGTATGGGGACGATTGAAGTACCGAGCGATCGCTACTGGGGCGCACAAACCCAGCGATCGCTAATTTACTTCGCCATTGGCAACGATACCATGCCACGGGAAATGATTCGGGCGATCGGAATTTTGAAACAAGCGGCGGCGGTTGTCAATCAAGAGTTGGGACAACTACCGGAAGATAAAGCGAGTTTAATCGTGCAAGCCTCAGAAGAGGTAATTTCTGGTAAGCTAGACGACCATTTTCCGTTACGAATTTGGCAGACGGGTAGCGGCACTCAGACCAACATGAATGCAAATGAAGTTATTGCCAATCGAGCGATCGAGCTAGCTGGGGGAGTGTTGGGCAGTAAAAAGCCAATTCATCCCAACGACCACGTAAATATGTCTCAATCTTCCAACGATACGTTTCCGACAGCAATGCACATTGCCGCAGCAGAAGAGACACACCATCGATTGCTGCCAATGGTAAAGCAATTGCGAGATGCATTGGCGGCTAAAGCAGAGGAATTTCAAGAGATTGTCAAAATCGGTCGCACTCACTTGATGGATGCCGTACCTTTGACTTTAGGACAAGAGTTTTCTGGTTATATCGCTCAATTAGAAAAAGATTTAATTCGCATTCAAGCTGCATTACCAGATTTATATGAATTAGCAATTGGTGGTACAGCAGTAGGTACGGGATTAAATACACATCCAGAATTTGCCGATCGCGTGGCGGCAAAAATTAGCGATCGCACCCAATTACCATTTATCTCTGCACCAAATAAATTTGCCGCTTTAGCGGCTCACGATGCGATTGTTGCTGCTAGTGGGACGCTGAAAACCCTAGCAACTTCGTTAATGAAAATTGCCAACGATCTGCGCTGGTTGGGTTCTGGACCTCGTTGCGGTTTGGGAGAGTTAATCTTGCCTGCGAACGAGCCTGGATCGTCAATTATGCCAGGAAAAGTCAATCCCACTCAGTGCGAAGCGATGACGATGGTATGCGTGCAAGTAATCGGAAACGACACCGCGATTGCAGTTGCCGGATCTCAAGGTAACTTCGAGCTAAACGTGTTCAAGCCTGTAATGATTCATAATCTATTGCATTCCATCCGGTTATTAGCCGATGCTTGCTCGTCTTTTACCGAACATTTAGTGGTTGGTATTGAGCCAAATCGAGAACAAATTCAGCATTTCCTCACCAATTCCCTGATGCTAGTCACAGCACTCAACCCGCATATTGGTTACGATCGCGCTGCTGCTGTTGCGAAAAAAGCATATAGCGATCGCACCACGCTACGCCAAGCCTGTGTCGAATTGGGTTTTCTCACCGAAGCCGAATTCGATCGCCTCGTTCGACCGGAGAAAATGATTTAATCAGGGAGCAGGGAGCAGGGAGCAGGGAGCAGGGGAGAAGAGAGCTGGGAGAGGGAGCAGAGGGGCAGAGGGAGCAGAGGGGCAACTACCAACTACCAACTACCAACTACCAATTCTTCCCGTGTATCTACTGAACGTTCAATCGCAGCAGCATGAATCCAGAAAAAGTTTCCGCAGAAATGCTCTGGGGGTAAGAGTGAGGGTGGGTTAATTTTTTCTTTGTATTTTTGTTGCTCCCACACAGCTCAAAAGCTATTTTTCAGCTCAGTGGGTGGGAATGCAACAAAAATTGTTTTATATTCAATAACTACTCGACTTGAAGCACAAGGCTAGCTACGGTCAACTACCCGCCGCTAATTGCTAAGAGCAATATAGCGGGGGCTTGCAAAGAACTAGAAGCCAACTAGTTTGAACAAGACTAAACAGTTGTCTAGAGTGGGCTAAAAGCCAAACTGAATTAACTGGGTGTGGCAGCCCGAATCACGGTAGAGATACTTCCCAAGTCCCTACCCTCTGTGTTAGTCAGTCTCGATGGGATGTACGTACCTCGAAGGGCTTATCGCCATGTTTGTACCTGTCGTTGATTCAAACCAAAGACCGTTAATGCCAACAACACCAGCCAGAGCGCGACGCTGGATTGAGTCGGGCAAGGCGACGGGATTTTGGAAACGAGGCATATTCTGCGTTCGCTTGAATGCAGAACCATCAAACCGCAATACACAACGAGAGATTGGCGGAGGAATTATTCCCCCGCCAACTCTCTCACCAATTGCTGTGGGTATCGACCCAGGTAGTAAACGCGAAGCTTTTACCGTCAAGTCTCAAGCACACACATATCTAAATATCCTGGCTCATGCTGTGGATTGGGTAAAAGATGCAATAGAGACTCGGCGTAATATGCGACGCGCCAGACGGTTTAGAAAAACCCCTTGTCGTCAAAATCGTTCTAACAGACTAGTCAATACCCAAAGACTGCCACCATCTACAAGGGCTAGGTGGCAGTGGAAGTTGCGTATTTGTCGATGGCTCACCAAAATGTTTCCCATTACTGCTTTTGTAGTGGAAGACATCAAGGCTAAAACCTGGAAAAACAGCAAGAGATGGAATACTTCATTCAGTCCACTTGAAGTTGGTAAAACTTGGTTCTACAACCAACTACGTCAACTGGGGATACTAGAAACTAAGTCTGGTATGGAAACTAAAGAGCTACGTGATTCTTTGGGTTTGAAAAAGACCAAGAATAAGCTAGCCGAAAAATTTGAGGCACACAATGTTGATTCGTGGGTCTTGGGTAATTGGTACACCGAAGGACACGAAAAGCCGCGCGTGTCGGCGGAGGAATTATTCCCCCGCCGAACTCGCATAGACAATACGCAACTATTAGTAGTGATTCCCTTGAGATTTCACCGCAGGCAGTTGCATAGACTAGAACACGCTCCTGGCAGTGTTAGACCTCGATATGGTGGCACAATTAGCGTGGGCTTTAAACGGGGTGCTATTGTTTGCCACAAAAAACACGGGCTTTGCTATGTCGGCGGGTTTATGGACTCACCAACCAAGAAAGACCTTCTGCGCCAGGTAATTAGCCTGCATAGTCTAGAGACAGGTAAGCGACTTACTCAAAATGCTCTTGCCTTAGATACAAAATTCTTAACTTACAACACATGGAGGACTAGATATGTGGCATAGATCCTGCCCTCCGTTTCCTGAGCGGGTGCGTTGCGGAGGTTCCCTCCGTTGTAGCACCCCGCGTCCCGTCGCCAAGCTGAGTACAGCTATGGCGAGGGTCTCCACGGAGGCGGAAAGATGAAGCGGCACAATCAATCTCCAATAGTAGCCAAATTTTTTAATTTAGATATAAGGTGGAACCTGGCGATCGCCCCAGCCGTAACTCTATTAGTAGGAACATGGTTAACACTAGCTGCTAACGCTACTCAAACGCAACCCGTAGCTCGCTTCTCGCCTGAAGGGCGAGTATTCCGAATTTCTAATTCTAATTTCACTCCCCGCGAACTTGACTTCCAAGCTCCCTCTTCTGTACCAGTTAACCCCGCACCAGTTAAGCCCGTACCAATAAATCCCGTACTTACTCCTCGCACAACGAGTTACTTGGTTTACGTAAATAATCCAAATGCATTGACGCTACAACGAATCAAACAGTTTGAGCCATCGGCATTCGTGCGCCAGTATCAACAAAGAAACGTGATTCAAGCAGGAATATTTCAACAAACTGCTAACGCCCAAAAACTAGCGATCGCCCTAGAATCTCAAGGCATTGATGCGCGAATTGTCAATCTTTCAACTGGAGAAGATACAGATTTTACAGGTAAATTTTATTTTGTCGTCATTCCTGCTAAACAAGACAAATTAGGTGCGATCGAGCAGCGAATACAACAGCTAAGAATGGGAATGCCAGTCAGAGTTAGCCAGCGCCAAGAACCGCGCACTCACGTAAGAGTGGGACCATTTTTGGCAAAAGAACAAGCCGAAAATTGGCGGCGCTATTTACGAGCTTCAGGACTGAGAAGGGCGCGAGTTTATTACGGGCAATAGTTAATAATTGAATTTATGAACTAGAAAACTGCTAAACACATTAAGGCAACCAAGCAAACAAACTGAATGCCTAAACAGAAAACTCGATACAACGGATTTAAGCCAGCTATGTGAATCAGTGAGTGTGCTAGCCGAAATACGATGTACGCGACAACAAGTGAATCTACCACTGTTCCAGATACGCCTCGAACTGTCAGCAGAAACACAACTCCTAAATATAAAGGTAGGTTCTCTACCAAGTTAGCTTGTACCCGATATAAGCGCCAAAGCAAGCTTTCATCATTTGGTGTGGCGAAATCTTTGACAGAGCCGCCAGCAGAGAGATGTCGAATTCTCACGACAAGCAAAGAGACAACGACAGCGATCGTCCATACGATGAAAATTACTAAACCCCAGAAAGGAAACGTCATATCTACAGTACGCATGACTGAATACATACAATCTGTTCTGGTAAAGAGACTGCTGCTACTATAGCGTTCCTCACGCAATTGCTTTCAATCATCCTGGAGTGCATATAGTTGCTGCTGATATGCGATCGCAGCACGACCCGAAAAGCCGATCGCCTCAAGCTTTATAACTCAAGCGTTAAGCCGTAGCTCGATAAGGCTGGTAGTCTAGATAAAGTAAGCTTTGGATTTGAGCTTTGCTACCAGAACGATCTAGACGCAAACAAATAGAACAAGTCGTAGTTACGGCTGAGCAGATGCGCCAGATTGAGGCGCGGATATTTGCTGCCGGAATGCCTGTAGCGGCTTTGATGGAAAAGGTAGGGGGATCGATCGCCCGACGAGTGCAGGCATTGTATCCCTATCCCCAAGTGCGACGGGTCGGCGTGCTGGTAGGACCAGGACATAATGGTGGCGATGCTTTAGTGGTAGCGCGAGAGTTACATTTCCAAGGGTATGAAGTTCTCATCTACCGTCCGATCGCCAAATTAAAAGAATTAACCAACCAACACGCACAGTATGTTAAGAGTTTGGGCATTCCACATTTTGAGGCGATCGCTCCCTTGCAAGATTGTGACTTATTAATCGATGGCTTATTTGGGTTTGGCATGGAACGCCAAATCACCGAGCCTATCGCCTCAGAGATTCACCAACTCGACCGCTGGTCTATGCCTATTCTCAGCATCGATCTTCCTTCTGGGTTGCATACAGATACAGGAGAAGTGCTAGGAAAGGCAGTTAAAGCAACGCGAACTTTTTGTTTGGGATTGTGGAAGCAAGGATTATTACAAGATCGAGCCTTAGAGTATATCGGTACGGCAGAACTGATCGATTTTGACATTCCCGCAGCAGATATACACGCTGTTTTGGAAGCGCCTAAAGTCAAGCGCGTGACGAGTGACTTGGCGATCGCCACTCTTCCCCTGACTCGTCCGCCAGTCACTCACAAGTACAAACAAGGGCATTTGTTACTCATTTGCGGTTCGCGACGCTATGCTGGCGGTGCATTACTGACAGCTTTAGGTGCTAGAGCAAGTGGTGTCGGAATGCTGTCGATCGCCGTGCCTGAATCGATCAAACCCCTGCTGAACGCGCACCTCCCTGAAGCATTAGTTGTAGGTTGTCCCGAAACTGATAATGGAGCGATCGCCCAGCTCGATTTACCAGAAGGAACCGATTTAGAAACATTTCAAGCTATTGCCTGCGGTCCCGGTCTGACTTTAGAAGCTACGCCGATTATCCAGGGAGTTTTGAACAACGATTGCCCCCTAGTTCTGGATGCAGACGGGTTGAATATTCTTGCCATTTTGGGGACGCAAAAGTTATCGCGGCGATCGTCGCCAACCGTCCTCACACCTCATGCAGGAGAGTTTAAGCGCTTATTTCCCGATGCTCCTAGCCCGATGCAAGACCGCATTAGTGCTGTACGAGAAGCAGCACAGACGAGCAAAGCAGTAGTATTGCTTAAGGGAGCGAGAACGGCGATCGCCAATCCATCAGGTCAAGTCTGGATTAATCCTGAGAGTACGCCTGCATTAGCACGGGGTGGGAGTGGCGATGTTTTAACTGGATTATTGGGGGGACTGCTCGCCCAGGCAACCGCACAACATATCTCAGTGGATGCGATCGCGGCATGTGCGGCATGGTGGCACTCCCAAGCTGGCATTTTAGCAGAACGAGAAAGAACTCAAATCGGAGTAGATGCATTTACATTGACGCAGTTTTTGATTCCAGTTCTGCATCAATCTGTAGGATAGTCATTAAAAATCATACTTTTTGAGGGAGAAAAACTCTGTACTTAAATGGCAAGCTGAAATGAATTAGCCTACGGCAGGATTTTCTGCTGCCAAAATCTCAGCAGCAAGTATGATAGATCGGGAAATAATTCAGATAAGTAGAGCCTTAAGCGCCACCTACGATCTGCGGGTGGTTTTTCTTTCGCTAGCGATCGCTATTTTTGGTGCTTACACAGCGCTAGATTTGGTGGGACAAGTTATTTATGCGCGGGGAATTGCACGGAAATTTTGGACGGTTGGCGGCGCGATCGCTTTAGGAATTAGTGTCTGGGCAATGCATTTTGTTGCCATGCTTGCCTATCAATTACCAATTCCCATCTCTTACAACTTTGGCATCGTTTTACTGTCAATGGCAGTGGCGATCGTGACTGCTGGTTTGGGGCTATTTCTCGTCAGTCGCCTACCGTTGAATTGGCTGTTGCTGTCGTCTGGCAGTTTTTTTGTCGGGCTTGCGACGATCGGGATGCATTACACTGCCATGCACGCGATGTTGGTAGCAGCAGAACCAACCTAC
>NZ_JBOFLP010000136.1:0-19252 GCF_051657925.1 Chroococcidiopsis sp. | reverse complement strand
AGTCGATAAATCTTAAAGTTTATTTATTTTAATCAATGCTGATTTCCGCGTCTGGCTTGTCCAAGGTAAAAGACTCGTTAAAAGAAAAGATTTTCTTCGGTCAAGAACCCAGTACGGAGTTAATCGCAATCCTGACTGTCTACTTCGTTCAGGGAATTCTAGGCTTAGCCCGCCTTGCTGTCAGCTTTTTCTTCAAGGATGAACTGGGATTGAGTCCGGCCGAAGTCTCGTCCTTGTTAGGCATTGTGGCGCTTCCCTGGATTATCAAACCAGTATTTGGGTTTGTCTCTGATGGTTTACCCATTTTTGGCTATCGCCGCCGTCCTTATCTAGTCTTATCGGGAATTTTAGGGGCAATTTCCTGGGTGAGTATGGCGACAGTCGTACATACGCCAATGGCAGCTGTAGGGGCGATCGCGCTAGGCTCTTTATCGGTTGCCGTCAGCGACGTGATTGTAGACTCTTTAGTGGTAGAACGAGCAAGAGTCGAATCTCAAGCTGATGCGGGTTCGCTGCAATCTCTATGTTGGGGAACTTCAGCCTTTGGTGGTTTAATTACAGCTTATTTTAGCGGTTGGCTGCTAGAACATTTCACCACCCGCACGGTATTTTTGATTACGGCAACTTTTCCCCTCATAGTTTCTTTCATTGCTTGGTTTATTACCGAAGTCCCAGTCAGCAAAACAGATAACTCGCAAGCGTTTGCCAACTGGTCTAGTGTCAATACTCAAATTAAACAACTACGACAAGCGATCGCCCAAAGAACAATTTGGCTTCCTACTGCCTTTATTTTTCTCTGGCAAGCTACTCCCACAGCTGATGCAGCCTTCTTTTTCTTCACCACCAACGAATTAGGGTTTGAACCGGAATTTCTAGGTAGAGTGCGCTTGGTGACGAGTATTGCTTCCCTCGTTGGCGTGTGGATCTTTCAGCGCTTCCTCAAAGGTGTATCTTTCCGCGTCATTTTTGGTTGGAGTACTTTACTTTCAGCAGTTTTGGGTATGAGTATGCTGCTCTTAGTTACTCATACCAACCGCAGTTTAGGAATTGACGATCGCTGGTTTAGTTTGGGTGATAGTCTCGTCCTCACGGTGATGGGACAAATTGCCTACATGCCTGTTTTGGTGTTGGCAGCAAGACTTTGCCCTCCAGGAGTAGAAGCAACCTTGTTTGCCTTGTTGATGTCTGTATCAAACCTTGCTTCCCTAGCTTCTTATCAAATGGGAGCGATTTTGATGCGGTGGTTTGGCATTTCTCAGAATAACTTCGATTTGCTCTGGCTTCTGGTAGTCATTACTAACTTATCGACGCTTTTACCCCTGCCATTTTTAAGCTGGCTACCTGCCAAAGAAGAAATTACTGCTGCTAGCGGACAACCTGCGATCGCCCCAGATGCAACTAACGATAAAGAGATCGGGCAAACTTTGCTACCTAACTTGTCAGAGTTAGTACCATCTTCCTTGCGACAAGAACCAGTCGAAGAACCTGCCGAGTGACGGATGAAAGATAAATGCTGGATGATGAATTATGAAGCTATAGTCATAATTCGTAATTTATCTTGACTCTCTCTTCAATTCGAACAGAGATTTTGGGTAAACCCGCCCCTACGACTCCCGACTCCCGACTCCCGACTCCCTAACTATGCAACTTCACGAACGCGCCACCACAGTTTCTCCTAAGTCATACCAACGCCACGATTGGCAGCGAGGATATGAATCGCTCAAACAAGAATACGACTATTCAATTGATGATGTCGAAGGGGAAATCCCTCCTGAACTGTGCGGGACACTATTCCGCAATGGTCCTGGCTTATTGGATATCAACGGACAACCAGTTCACCACCCTTTTGATGGCGATGGTATGATTAGCGCGATCGCATTTCGTGACGGTCGCGCCCACTTCCGCAATCGCTATATTCGTACAGAAGCGTATGTAGAGGAACAAAAAGCTGGAAAAATTCTGTATCGCGGTGTCTTTGGTACGCAAAAACCTGGCGGTTGGTTGGCAAATGCCTTTGATTTCAAGCTAAAGAATATTGCCAATACTAATGTGATCTACTGGGGTGGCAAGCTGTTGGCACTGTGGGAAGCAGCAGAACCCCATCGCCTCGATCCTCACAATCTGGAAACCTTGGGAAAAGATTTTCTGGACGGTGCGATCGCAGAAGGCGATCCTTTTGCAGCACATCCTCGCCTCGATCCTAGTTGCGATATGGACGGCGGTGAACCTTGCTTGGTGAATTTCTCCCTCAAGGTTGGTTTATCGACTACAGTTACTATTTTTGAACTGAACCCCGTAGGGAAAGTTATTCGCCAGCACGCCCATAGTATTCCTGGGTTTGCCTTCATTCACGATTTCGCTATTACTCCTAACTACTGCATTCTTTTCCAAAACCCCGTTGCTTTTAATCCAATACCTTTTACATTAGGGTTAAGAGGGGCAGCAGAGTGTATCAAGTTCCAACCCCACCAAAAAACGCGCATTGTTCTCATTCCCCGCCATCCTAAAGAGTCGGTTCAGATTTTAGAAACTCACGCTGGGTTTGTGTTTCACCACGCCAACGCTTTTGAACAAAATGGGGAAATTGTTGTTGATTCAATTTGCTACGAGTCTTTCCCCGAAGTAGAACCAGCCAGCGATTTCAAACAAGTCGATTTTGATGCGCTCAAGCCTGGGCAATTGTGGCGCTTTCATCTCAACTTGCGGGATAAAACAGTATCGCGAGAACTCATAGAGTCGAGATGCTGCGAATTTCCAAGCATTCATAAGGATAAAGTCGGTAGACCTTATCGCTATCTCTTTATGGGTGCGGCGCATGAATCGACTGGAAATGCACCTTTGCAAGCAATTCTCAAACTCGATTTAGAATCTGAAGAACGGCAACTTTGGAGTGCTGCGCCGCGTGGTTTTATCAGCGAACCGATTTTTGTCCCCCGCCCTGACTCGACGTTAGAAGATGACGGCTGGGTACTGACTGTGATTTATGATTCTAGCCACCATCGTTCCGATGTGGTAATTTTGGATGGTCGGGATTTGAATAAAGGCGCGATCGCGACTTTACATCTCAAGCACCATATTCCCTACGGACTGCACGGTAACTTTGCCCCAGATTGCACGATCGCTAGTTAATCATGGACGAGCAGCAGTTAGCTTTAGCTGAATATGTCGATCGCATGGCGCTGGTGTTGGATTTACCAATTCCAGCCGCTTATCGGTCGGGAGTGGTAGAAAATTTTGCCAAGATAAAAGCGATCGCCCAGACGGTCAATGATTTTGCTTTACCAGAAGATATTGAAGCAGCTACAGTGTTTGAACCCTAATCGAATGAGGTGTTTCTTTTGGTAGCAGATGATATCTGAATAAATAGCTACTGTAGAGTTATGGCATTCGAGCAGTATAAAAACTGCTAGTAAACTTTCCATGACAACTGCGCTACTCAATAATCGCTATCAAACAATTAAGTTACTGGGAGCAGGAGGATTTGGCGAAACTTTTCTGGCAGCAGATACATATTTGCCGTCTCGCCGTCCTTGCGTCATTAAGCAACTCAAACCCGTAGCAAACGATTTGCAACTGTACCAAATTATTCAAGACAGGTTCCAGCGTGAGGCTGCAACTTTGGAAGCTTTGAGTGCAGGTAGCGATCAAATTCCCAAGTTGTACGCCTACTTTAGCGAAAACGGACAGTTTTACTTGGTTCAGGAGTGGATTGAGGGTGAAACTCTCACAAAAAAAGTTACCTCTGAAGGGGTGCTGAGCGAAGCAACTGTCTGGAAAATTTTAGTGAGTCTACTTAAAGTCCTACATTACGTCCATAGTAAGGGAATTATTTATCGCGATATTAAGCCGGACAATATTATTTTGCGTCAGCCAGATTGCCAACCAGTCATGATTGATTTTGGTGCGGTTAAGGAAACAATGGCAACGGCGATCGCGGTTCAAGGTAGATCGATTTATACAATGGTGCTGGGGACTCCTGGGTTCATGGCTCCAGAACAAGCTGTAGGGCGACCGATCTACGCCAGCGATATTTACAGTTTGGGCATGACAGCAATTTATCTTTTGACTGGTAAGTTGCCGCAAGAGTTAGAGGTTGACCCGCATACCGAAACAGTTATCTGGCAGCAATATGCGACAAACGTGAGTCCTAGTTTAGCAGCGGTACTGAATAAAGCAGTTGAGTATCAGCCACGCGATCGCTACTCAACTGCGATTAAAATGCTTAACGATTTGCAATCTGTAGATACTATATCCTCGCGCCAGGAAGTCGATCGAGATGCGATCGCTCCCCCTCGCCACCAGCAGACTTTAGAAACTCAAACTCTCCCCCCTCCAACACTTCGACCTGGTGCAGGCAAAAAGCAGAAATATCTGATTTTCGGTGGGCTGCTCATTGGTGGATTGCTAAGTACTGCTACAGTTTTTAGTTTCGTTCCCCAGCCAGCACCGCGATCGTCCGTATTGCCAGTATCGCCGCCTACACCTATGTCGGTAGATCTTCCCGTACCAACGGATAGATCTCCCCAATCCCCCTTGCAAAGGGGGACGACAGACCAAAACTCTCCCGCTAGTCCCGTAGCTACTAGATCCCCCCAACCCCCCTTACAAAAGGAGGCGACAGACCAAAACTCTCCCGCTAGTCCCGTAGCTACTAGATCCCCCCAATCCCCCTTGCAAAGGGGGGCGACAGACCAAAACTCTCCACAACCCCCCTTATTAAGGGGGGCTAGGGGGGATCGAGATCGAGATATACCTGGATTTCCGATTGGTACTACTGAAGATGTAGTCAAAGCAGCATTAGGCAATCCTACAAAAACGAGTAGAGGTCTTTGGGTTAACACCCGTGCGGCGATTTACGATATCGAGCCAGAACGCATCACGCTCGGTTATTTATTCGATCGCACTTCTGGACGGCTGCGTCAAACTGAAGTCTCTTTTGCTCAATCAGTCGCGCCGGAAATTATGCAAACAACACTACAGCGAATGTTACGCGATCGAACCACACCTGAAATTACCAACGGATTGCAACAAGTTTATCAGCGCCAGACTAACAAATATTCTTTTCGCCAAGGTCAACTAAAAGGGGCGATCGAACGTAACAGCCGCGATCGCATTTATATCGGCATTTGGGATGCAAATTTACATTAAAACAATATTAAAACAAATGTAGAGACGTTCCATGGAACGTCTCTACAGATGGCGATCGAAAGCCCCCCTTAAAAGGGGGGTTGGGGGGATCTATTTAACAGTCACCTTAGCGCCAGCAGCTTCTAGAGTCTTCTTAGCTTCTTCTGCCGCTTCTTTAGCAATGCCTTCCTTCACTGGCTTGGGTGCAGATTCTACCAAGTCTTTAGCTTCTTTCAAGCCTAGACCTGTCAGTTCGCGCACTTGCTTCAGGATGGCAATCTTCTTATCAGCGGGTACTTCTTCCAGAATTACGTCGAATTCAGTCTTCTCTTCCACTTCCTCAGCAGGAGCGCCAGGAGCAGCACCAGGAGCCATCATCATCATGCCTCCAGCAGGAGCAGCAGCACTTACGCCAAAGGCTTCTTCGATTTGCTTGACTAACTCAGATGCTTCTAGCAAAGTTAGAGATTTGAGTTGTTCCAAAATTTGATCGGTTGCAGCAGACATGCAATTAACTCCTATGTAATCTAAATTTGTGCTTGTCTTTCTCGCTACTGATTAAGCAGCATCTGTTTCGGTCGCAGCCGAGCCATCTTTATCGGCATACGCCTGAATACCACGCGCCAGCGAAGATGGAACTTCGTTGATACCCACAGCAACTTTGGTTGCCAATGCATTGATAGCTCCAGCAATTTGAGCCATAAGCTGCTCTTTAGATGGCAAGTCTCCCAGTGCCTTAACATCTGCTTCTTTCAGCAGACGACCTTCCATTACGCCACCGCGCAATTCAGTTTTCTTGCTGGCTTTTTGGAAGTCCTGGTAAGCCTTGATTGCACCGCTGATATCTTCTTTTACCAGCAAAAATGCTGAAGAACCTTGGAGCAATTCTTCCATAGCTAGCCAGTTATCCTGACCGCTAATCGCGATGCCCATCAGCGTGTTTTTGGTTACTTTACAGACTGTTCCGGTTGGGCGCAATCGCCGCCGTAAATCTGTAATTTCAGCCACTGATAACCCTTGATAGTTAATTACAAGAGCGAGTTGGGACTCATTCAAACTTGCTTTGAGATCCGCCACGATCTCTTGTTTGTTTTCTATGGTTCTACCCATTCATTTCACCTCCTAGCTTGGAATGCGATCGACCAATTCACATGAAATCCGTGTCTCCTACCCTACCCCACCCAAAACAAAACCTCGACTCAAGAGCCGAGGTGACACGGTGTACGTCATGTTATTTCGACTTCACTATAACTAGTGTCATCAAAAACATTTTTGTACAAACCTCGGCAGGATATTAAGCTATTTGCACCTGCTGTCTTCGGCTTTTTTTGATTCTTACTTTAATTCCGAATTCCAAATTCCGAATTCCGAATTCTCTACGCTGCTTCCGTCATCTTCAAATCTCGCAAGCCGCTAATTTCAACTTCAATTGCAGGTCCCATAGTCGCGGAAACAAAAATAGTACGCCAGTAACGACCTTTTGCACCAGAGGGACGGTTTCGATCGATAGTTTCTTGTAGCGCCTTCAAATTGACTAACAAATCTTCGGCGGGGAAAGCTGCTTTCCCAAACATAACGTGAACGATTCCCGTGCGATCGGCACGAAATTCTAGTTTACCAGCTTTGAACTCCGCGATCGCGCTGGCTAGATCGAATGTTACCGTTCCCCCTTTGGGCGATGGCATCAAACCGCGTGGACCCAACAACTTACCCAATCTTGCCACTTGGGGCATAACATCAGGTGTAGCAATGAGTTTGTCAAAGTCCATTCTACCGTTTTGAATTTCGGTAATTAATTCCTCAGAGCCAACGATATCGGCTCCTGCGTTGCTCGCTTCTGTGACCTTTTCACCTCTAGCAATCACGGCAACGCGGACTTCTTGACCCGTACCTTTGGGTAGTACAACTGTCGTTCTGAGCTGTTGGTCTGTATATTTCGGATCGATTCCCAACCGTATATGTGCTTCTGCGGCTTCGGAAAACTTAGCTGTAGCAGTTTCTTTTAATAATTGCAACGCTTCAATCGGCGCATAAGCCCGATCTTCTACTTTCTCTTGCAGCGATCGCAATCTTCTCGATACTTTTTTTGCCATTTTTCTCTCCTGGGGTCGTTGCGAAGCTTCCTGCCTCTCCCCCGATATAATTTTGGATTTTAGATTTTAGATTTTGGATTGAGGATGCTTCAAAAGCCTCTCACCCCTCACTCCTCGCCCCTACTCGGTGACGTTTACGCCCATGTTTTTCGCCGTTCCTGCCACAATTTTCATCGCGGCATCGATATCGTTAGCGTTAAGGTCTGGTAGCTTCGTTTGGGCGATTTCTCGCAATTGAGCTGTTGAAATCGAACCAACTCGCTTTTTATTTGGCTCGTTGGAACCGCGCTCGATCCCTGCTGCTTTACGAATCAATACGGAAGCAGGGGGAGTTTTGAGGACAAATGTAAAACTTCTGTCTTCAAACACCGAAATTTCTACGGGAATGACCATTCCTGCTTGATCGGCGGTTCTGGCGTTGTATTCTTTGCAGAACATCATAATATTCACGCCATGCTGACCTAGCGCTGGTCCAACTGGCGGTGCTGGGTTAGCTTTACCAGCATTCAATGCCAGCTTAATGACCGCAACTACTTTCTTTGCCATTTCTCTGTTCTAGCCTTGTTTCTGAACCTGATTGAACTCCAATTCTACGGGCGTGTCCCGTCCGAAAATTGAGAGTAAAGCTTTTAGCTTACTCCGTTCTGGACTGACTTCCACCACTTCGCCTTCAAAGTCTTTAAACGGACCAGTTAACACGATAATTCGATCTCCAGCCGCCAAATTGATTTTGACCACTGGCTCCTGTTCCTGAGCTTGCTTAAAGATTCTTTCTACTTCTGGGGGACTGAGGGGTAGGGGTTTAACGTGACCGCGACCGCGACCGCTACCACGCTTTTGTTCGGCTCCCACAAAGTTGATGACGTGAGAGGTATTTTTCACCACCTGCCACGTTTCATCGTCCATTGCCATTTTGACTAGCACGTAACCAGGAAACACTTTTTCATCCGTTTCTTGCCTACTGCCATCTTTACGGATTTTGAAGGCTTTACTTTGCGGAATTTCTACTTGAAAAATGCGCTCGGATACGTCGAATGTCTGCGCCCGCCGCTCTAAGTCTGCTTTCACGCGCTTTTCACAGCCAGAGGCGACTTGTACGGCATACCAACGCGGCTTGCGATCTGCTGTGTCAGCGATCGCTGGTGTTGCCTCTTCTTCGCGGCGAGAGTCACCTGGCTCGTCTGTTGCAAAAGTCATCAGAATACCTTTCTTGCTGCCCAAGCAAACAACGCATCAATGAGGTAAATCATTGTGGCAGAAAGTGCCACCATTGATAGTACGGCTAAAGATTCGCTGATTAGCTGTTGGCGACTGGGCCAAACTACTTTATCAAGTTCCTCTTTAGTTCCCTTTAAAAAGTCGGTGACGCTAAATCCACTGCTTTGTTGGATCTCGGCTTCGTTTTTCTTGCTCACGGTTGCTTTACACCTCAATTGATAATAGAAGCGATCGCGTTTAACCCTCACTGCTTGACTGTTTTGTTCAGACTGAGCAGTTCGTTCGAGTCCAGCCGATCTAACTTTATAGATATTTAAGATCTGGGTCGTCACCAACTAATTTTACCCAAAAGCTTCTACTTTTGCTGCTGATAGCTAGCATTCGATCGCGCTTTTGGGTAAGGGATTTGCCTGATTGAGAGCGCGCCCTGGAGGACTTGAACCCCCGACATCCGGTTTTGGAGACCGACGTTCTACCAACTGAACTAAGAGCGCACAAATTTGGCTGGATTCTAGTCTAACGCAATTTGGCGACCTGAAGCGCGATCTTCGCGATTGCTATTGGGTAATTTTTCTTGTGTGACTTGCAACATTTACCCAATTGCAATTACAGGGCGCGATCGAACCGTTGCTTGATCCGAGTTGCCTTCCCAACGCGATCGCGTAGGTAGTACAGCTTAGCACGTCGTACCTTACCGCGTCGCATAACTTTAACGCTATCAATTCGAGGCGAATGCAGTAGAAAGACTCGCTCTACACCTACACCCTGGAATACGCGGCGCACGGTGATCGTTTTGTTAATGCCGCTGTTACGCATGGCAATAACTACGCCTTCGTAAGGCTGAGTACGTTCTTTGCCACCTTCTTGAATAATTACCCCGACTTTTACCGTGTCACCGATATATATCTCAGGTAAATTCGACTTCAACTGCTCCGCTTCAATCGAGCGGATAATTTCTTGCGCGTTCATCATCTTTAAAAAACTCACAATCGTTAATCATAGCTCAATGTTCGTCGTTCGGTCTAGGGGGTATCAGTTATCAGTGACCAGTGACCAGTGACCAGTGACCAGTGAAGAAAGGGTGTGGGGTTGAATTGTGACTTGCGACTTGTCCTCTAAATGTGTCAACAATTACAACCACTCGACAGCCTTCTTGGTAAGCTCTGGGGCGAAGTCACTCTGGAGAGTTAATTCATCTACTAGATGTCAAACTTGAGAATCTTGACTTAATATATAGTCAATCGTTAAAAATATTAACAAGCTCTTGCTTTCTGGAACATCCCCAAGTAAAGGGGTAAGATGCGCAAGATGAATACATAGTATGTGAGGACTTGCTAACCGTGACATCACAATTAAGATTGGCTCAAGTTGATGAAGCATCGGCATCCCAGAAAGTTGCTGAGTTCTTTCGCAAGTCGGCGGGTGAATGGCGATCGCAACGACGATACTACACGTTACCTGATGGCGAAACTAAGGAAATGGTCAGCTACATTACCATCAGGTTTTTAGAGCCAGGGTGCGATGAGTTAAGAAAATTAGCAGAATTACATCAACTGAGCGATCCAGATATCTTAACTTGTGGTGCGGAAGTCAGTTGGGAAAGCCGGGATTCGGTGTCGCAGAAGAAGCAGTCAAAAGGTGCAACAATGTTTGGGGTTGCAGGTTCTACTTTATATCGCGATCGCGGTTTTGCCACGACTAAACCTGTAACAGCTGAATATTATTTTTTAGAACCGGAAACTATGTGTCTGCGGACTGAGTATAATGGCTCGGTTTTTGAGGAACAGTTAAAACTGATTGGTGATAAGTATCGCACGCGCCAGACAATTATTTCCCGTGCAGGGGAACAACAGATGATCGGTCAATATTTGGAAAAACGGGTAGAGTAACGTTTTTATCTGCAAAATTACAGAGTAGGGGCGCACAGATATGCGCCCTTGCACTTTTATGCATTATCGCGACCGAATTGACAATAAAATCAGATTGTTATTCTCGATAAAAATTTGTTATTAGCAGAGATTTATTCAAATTTCGTTACATTTTGGCATTACAATAATGTTCGCTGTTTAAAATTAAAAAACTCTGTGCCATTTGAGCTCGTTAGTAGTGTAGAAAATCTGGGAAGCAAGGAAACTAGCCAAGATCGGGCAAGCCTTCCCTTCACGCTGGCAGAACTGAAAGCTGCAATCCCTCCTGAATGCTTTCAACCATCTACTTGGCGATCGCTTGCCTACTTCTTTTTAGATATAGGTATTATCAGTCTTCTCTACGTAGTGGCTGGTGCGATCGACTCTTGGTGGTTCTTTCCCATTTTCTGGTTGATGCAAGGAACCATGTTTTGGGCTTTATTTGTGGTTGGACATGATTGCGGACATCGCTCGTTTTCTAAGTATAGGTGGTTGAATAACTTAGTCGGGCATTTGGCGCACACGCCAATTCTCGTCCCTTTCCACGGTTGGCGGATCAGTCACAGAACCCATCACAATAACACTGGTAATATCGATACAGATGAAAGCTGGTATCCGGTGACGGAAGCCACATATCGACAGATGGCTTGGTATGAAAAACTACTACGCTTTCAACTAATTTTGTTCTTGTATCCACTCTATTTATTTAAGCGATCGCCTGGAAAACAGGGATCGCATTTCTTACCTAACAGCAATCTTTTTCGTCCTTCCGAAAAGTGGGATGTGATTACGAGTACGATCTGCTGTGGATTGATGATAGCTTTCTTAGGTGGATTAACTTACCTATATGGCTGGATGTTTTTGCTGAAATACTACCTAGTACCATACGTCATTTTTGTGATGTGGTTGGACTTAGTAACATTCTTGCACCACACAGAACCGGATATTCCTTGGTATCGGGGTGAGGAATGGTATTTCTTAAGAGGGGCTTTATCAACAATCGATCGCGATTATGGTTGGATTAACCCCATTCATCACGATATTGGGACTCATGTGGCACATCACATATTTCTGAATATGCCACACTACCACTTGCGTACCGCTACCGAAGCGATTAAACCAATCTTGGGAAACTACTATCGCAAGTCTCAGGTTTCTATATTGCAGGCTTTATGGCAATCCTATAAATCTTGCTATTTCGTCTCAGATACAGGCGGAGTTGTTTATTATCAGTCTCCCAAGGAATTGAAGGATTAAAAATGTAGAGACGTTACGTGTAACGTCTCTACATTTTTAATAATGATTCCCTGATTTACGGTGGTGGACGGCGGTGACACCATCGGGGTTGAAGACTTTTCCGTTATCGGCGATCGCGTAGACAATCCAGTGATCGCCAGCTTCCATCCGATTATTAACCGTACATTCGAGATATGCTAAAGCATCAGTGAGAATGGGACAGCCGTTTTCAGATGTTTCCGTAGCAACATTGGCAAATCTATCCTCGCCTGGGGCAAAGGATTTCATAAAGTGCTTGCGTAATTGTCTTCCTTCTGCTAAGACATTTAAAATCAATTTATCGCCACTATGCAGCATCGATTCAATTGCACGGTCTTTAGCAACAGCAATCGTCAGACCAGGCGGGTTGAATGTGGCTTGAGATACCCAAGAAGCTAGCATCGCACTGGAAATTTCTTCGTGCTTTTTAGTGGTGACGACGCATAGAGAACCGACAATTCGTCCTACAGCTTGTTCTACATTGCTAGCTGGTTGACGTGCGATTCTGACTTTTTTCGCCCGTTTGATATTGTGGGCAAAATCCGTGCCTGTTTCCTCACATAGTTGCAAAGTGACATCAGTAGGTTTGAATTTGACGCGGATCGGTTCAAATGCAAATCGGTAACCAGCATCTTTCAGTTTACCTTCGATCAAATCTATTGCCTCTCCACTCCAGCCAAAGGAACCAAAAACCCCTGCAAGTCTGTTGCTGCTAGAGGTAGAGAGAATGATACCCAAAGCAGTTTGAATTGGAGTTGGTGCGTGTCCGCCAAGGGTGGGGGAACCGATGACAATCCCAGCAGCTTTTTCTACAGCGGTGCGGATCTCGTCAGGTTCGGCAAATTCGCAGTTGATCGATTCTACTGCGACCCCAGCTTTAGTAATTCCACGGGCGATCGCCTGTGCTAGTGTTGCAGTACTACCGTAAGCCGAGGCATAGAGCAAGGCTACGGTTAGATCCTGAGAGGTTTGCTGTTTGCTCCACTGACGATACGCTTGGGTTAGTTCGATCAGCCCATAGCGAACGATGGGACCGTGACCCACACCATACATTCTCACAGGCAGTTCGGAAAGTTTTTCTAGCGCTGTTTCTACTTGTCGTGCATGGGGAGCCATGACACAATCGAAATAATAGCGACGGTCTTCGTTGAAAATTTCCCAGCCTTCATCAAATACTTGTTCGCCGCACAGATGTGCACCAAAAAGTTTATCGGTGTAGAGAATTTCGGTTTGCGGATCGTAGGTACAAAGGTGGTCGGGGTAGCGAGGATTGGGAGTGGGGATAAATTGTAAAAGATGCCCTCCACCTAAATCTAAGGTTTCCTCACCCCGCATGACTAAAATTGATAATTCTCGATCTTCTAAGATGGTGCGTAAATTTTTCGCCCCAGGATTAGAACAGATAAAAGTAACTTGGGGGGCAAGTTCTAGTAAGGCTTTGAGAGTAGCGGCACGATTGGGGTTGACGTGTCCTAGAATGACGTAATCTAAGCTTTTGAGATCGAAGCGTTGTTGTAAAGCTTCGAGATAGATTTGGCTAAAAGTTTCGCCGGGAGGGTCGAGTAAAGCAGTTTTATCGCCTTGAATGAAATAGGAATTTGCCGTTGTACCCTTGGCAAGGGCGTATTCAATTTCAAAGCGTAGCCGCGCCCAACTGCGCGATCGCACTATAGTTGTATCGATACCGATAGGGAGAACTTGAACGTCGCGGGGTTTAGTTTCTAGCATAGTTTGTTGGGTGTTTTGAAGTTAAATAGAGAGAAAATGAAATTGCAGAGCGTGACTCGATAAATATAGACGAGCTTATTTTTAAATTTGGTTTTTTGAGGTATTCTACCGGACTAACGCACTACCACAGAGCTTATCAATTAGTAATGAAATACCTATAGAAACTGATAAAAGAAGAATAAATCCCAAAGTTTTCATGACGAGAATTTCTAGTAAATTAAAAGTCGCGTCAGGAAACATTGTGACAAACAAAGCATGGAAGATTGTTTGTGTCACTCCGTTAATACAATAAATCCCCAGGCTATATGTTGATAGTAGCTTAACGATTTTTCTACCCGTTGTAGATAGCCGATCTTCTGTGACGGAGGCAAAACATAAAAAGCAAACAAACACGCTCAATATACAAGACAGCATCATGTAGTCATATGTAGACGCAACAAGCGTTTCTTTAAGAGAAAATAGTTAGACTGACCGAAATTTTTGTCTATACCTCGTTGTAACAAAAAGAAAGAGATGTCAGGAAAACAGGTACGCAGAATTTTAACTGCAAACAGGATATCTAAAGACGATCCTATCGATGCGTATGCCGATGGATGAACGAAAATAGCATGAAAGGAAACGACTGCTAAAATACTTAATGCTTTTAGTACGTCAAGCGGAAATACTCTGGTTGCTGTCGATGGAGTAGAAGTTCGCAATTTCTCTATCTCGCTCTAACTGCTCCGAAGTATATTAGGACAGTCAGTTACGAATTACCAGCTATTCGTGACTAATAGCTGGTGACTAGAAAAAAGTCTAGCCACGAGCCACTAGTCACTAGCCCCTCCTTAATAAGAATTTCCTAGTTTCCGGTGGTGGACGGCGGTGATAGATTCGGGTTTGGAGACGCGACCTGCATAGACGGTGCAGTAGACGATCCAGTGGTCGTTGCACTCCATGCGACTAGCGACTTCGCATTCCATATAGGCAAGGGCATCGGTCAGGATAGGAGAACCATTCGTTGCCATTTGGGTTTTGACTCCGGCAAAGCGGTCAGCACCAGGTGGGAAGCGCTTGAGAAAGTGCTTCATCAGGGCTTGATAGTTGCCTTCTTCGAGGACATTTAACACGAAGCGATCGCCGACTTGCATCAAAGACTCAATAGCGCGGTCTTTTGCCACTGCTATTGTGACTCCCAAGGGTTGGAAGCTAGCCTGAGCAACCCAAGAAGCTAACATCGCCCCAGAGAGTTCGCCTTTTCGGGTGGTGATGATGTAGAGTCCGCTGCTGATCCTTCCCAGGGCTTTTTCCAAGTCGGCGGCGAAAGCTTTTAACTGTTTAATACTGCGATCGCGGGTAAGTAATTGTCCTAAGTCCGTCCCCGCCTCTTCGCACTGCTTGTACGTGTTCTCTGTAGGGGTATCTTGAATCCGAATGATGCCAAAAGCGGGAGTCAAACCCAAGTCACGAAACTTATTTTGCAGTGGATAAATGGGTTCGTCGTCGCCACCCCCAGATTCAAACAAACCGAAAACTTGCTTTTCTTTGACAGCTGCCAAAATTGTACTGAGAGTATCTTGAGCTGAATCGTTGGCGTGGCTGGGGGGCATCCCAACAATAATTCCGGCACTACGACCGACGAGTTCTTGTACTTCTTGCAAGTCAGCCGTCCGCATATCGATCGTTTCTACAGCAACACCTGTTTTATCTATCCCGTGGGAGATGAAAGCTGCGAGGCGATCGCTGTAGCCGTAGTCTGGAGTGTAAAACAGGGCGACGGTAGTTTCTGTCTTAGCTTGATTTTGGCTCCACTTGCGGTAGCGTCCGGTGAGTTCGGCAACATTGTGAGAGAGTAAGGGGCCGTGACCAGTACCAATGATGTTGACTTTCCCTAATTCACCCATCCGTTTCATAGCAGAGATCACGGAACGGGCATTAGGAGCCATCAAACACTCGTAGTAGTATTGAAAATCGGCTTCAATCGCGGTTAAATCTTCATCAAACATGCGCTCGTCGCAGTAATGCAACCCAAAAGCATCGCAGGTGTAGAGAATTTGGGTGGCGCGATCGTAGGTAAAAATAGTATCGGGCCAATGCAAATTAGGCGCGCTGACAAATTCCAGTTCGTGTCCCTTACCTAAATCAAGGCGATCGCCATTTTTGACGATTTGGCGTTGGAATGGTTGGTGTACCATGTCCTCAAGAAACTGCAAGGCAACTTTGGAGCCGACAACCGTGGCGTTGGGTGCGAGTTGCAGCACGTCTTTAACCAAGCCGCTATGGTCTGGCTCGGTGTGGCTGATAATGATGTAATCTAGCTGTGACAGGTCAATGAGACCTTTGAGGCTATCTAAATACAGATGGCGAAATTTTTCGTGGGAAGCATCAACTAAGGCAGTCCGTTCGCCCTGAATGATGAATGAGTTGTACGTTGTACCGTTTTGTAACCCGTATTCAATGTCAAAGCGATCGCGATCCCAGTCGAGCGATCGAATTGCTGTGGTATCGGCAGCAATTTCACTTGTCTGGATGGTCAGGCGATTTTGCTTTCTATCGGCGAGTACTACCATTAGTCCTCTCCCCTAAAATTTTTAAGTATTATTTCCTTATCTTCATTCTCTCACGTCTTTCTTGTAAAGCTTTATTAAATAAATTATCAGTGGGTTAAAAAAGCTAAAAGTAAGTCGTAAGTCGCGAGTCGGAATTAACTAATGACTGAGATGGGAACTTGGTTGGGTTTGGAAATTGGCAATTCTCGGTTGCATTGGGGATGGTTCGAAGGTGAAAATCTCCAAATTACTTGGGATACTCCCCATTTTTCTAGAGTGATTGAGCAACAGCTAGCTCAGTGTAAGACTTTTGCCGATCTCCCTCAAGAAATTCTGTTTCCTATTGACTCAATTATCTCTGGGTGGGCTGTGCGCCCCTACCTCTTACCTATATATATTGCTTCTGTTTTTCCTAGTCAGACAGTGCTGTGGCAAGCATACCCAGAAGCACACGTAATTTTGCTAGATAAAATACCCCTTTTGAGAATTTATCCTACTCTAGGGATCGATCGCGCTTTAGCTGTGTTGGGAGCTGGAGAAACTTTCGGTTTTCCCGTCTTAGTTATCGATGCAGGAACAGCATTAACTTTTACAGGTGCAGATGGCGATCGCTGTTTGGTTGGTGGGGCGATATTACCAGGATTAAGCTTACAATTGCAGTCTTTAGGACAAAAAACAGCTAATCTGCCTTCGATCGCAGCTTCAGAAATTTTCTCTTTACCCGAACGCTGGGCGACGAATACCCCAGAAGCAATCCAAAGTGGAGTGATCTACACGCTAATTGCTAGCATTCGCGACTTTATCACGGCTTGGTGGGAAAAATTTCCTGATAGTCAGATTTGTTTTAAAGGAGGCGATGGTAAATTACTCTTGGAATATCTGCGATCGCTCTATCCCGAACTCGCTACCAAGATCGTTTACGAACCTAATTTGACTTTTTGGGGGATGCGATCGTCTTTGCAAAATTCTAAGTCGTCATGTTTGAGCTAAGCTTAAGTTGATGCCACTATCGACATCAATTTAGTCACCAAAAGAGACATGGAAAAGCAAAAGGTACGTACCACCCTCACTCTACCTTCTGAACTTCTAGAAGCCGCCGATAGGATGGTCAGCGAAGGGAAAGCCAAGAATCGCAATGAGTTTGTAGCCCAAGCTTTGCGACACGAATTAGCAACACTACAAAGGGCAGAGATTGATGCAGCGTTAGTCCAGATGGCACAAGATCCAGACTATCAAGCAGAAGTGTTAAGAATGGAAGCTGAGTTTGCTTCTGCTAGCTGGGAAGCTCTAAATCTAGAGGATTCTCAGCTGTGAAACGGGGAGAAGTCTATGATGCTCGTCTCGAACCCGTTGAAGGATCTGAACAAGGAGGAACTCGCCCTATTATCATTGTCAGTCGAGATGCAATTAATGCCTACAGTCCAGTAATTTTAGCTGTTCCCTGCACCACTTATCAGTCAAATAAACGGGTTTATCCGACTCAAGTTTTAATTCGTGCATCAAATGGGGGATTGAGTAAAGATTCTATTGCTATGGCAGACCAGGTGCGCGTCTTATCTAAAGCTCGTCTTCTTCGCCTACGGGGAACGCTCTCCCATGAAGTAATGTCACAATTAGAGCGAGCATTATTAATTGCTTTAGATTTGCTGGGACAAAATTGAGAGTAACAAGCGATTAGTCATGCAAGTAGGAGTTAGGGCAAGTAGGAGTTAATGCAAGTAAAAGCTAGGGATTGTAGCTGATGGATCGCAATCGACAACTAGTTGAAGGTTCTTGTGGATTATTTGTCGGTTTAACTACTTTAGATTTTGTCTATTTGGCTCCGTCTCCACCAACTAATAATCAGAAAATTGTTGCCTCAGATTATATTGTTGCAGCTGGTGGACCTGCTACTAATGCTGCCGTCACATTTAGCTATTTGGGCGATCGCTCTACTTTGTTAGGGACAGTAGGAAACCACCCAATTACCCAGCTAATTAAAGCAGATTTGGCAACTTATGGAGTGGCGATCGCAGATTTAGCACCTAGCCAAACTGAACCACCGCCTGTCTCATCAATTATTGTCTCTCAAGATACGGGGGAACGGGCAGTAGTTTCTATTAATGCTGTCAAAAACCAAGTTACACCTGAATTTATTCCAGAAAATATTTTAGAGGGAGTCGATATAGTTTTAATTGACGGGCATCAAATGTTAGTAGGGGAGGCGATCGCGCAACTTGCTAAAGCTAATAATATTCCTATTGTTATTGATGGTGGTAGTTGGAAATCTGGGTTTGAAAAAGTTTTATCTCTTGCAGACTATGCTATCTGTTCTGCTAACTTTCATCCTCCCAATTGTCACAATATTGAAGAAGTCATTTCTTATCTTTCTCAAATGGGAATTCCTAATATTGCGATTACTCAGGGAGAAAACCCTATTCAGTCTTTAGCTGAGGGCAAAATCAAATCTCTAGAAATTCCTCGAATTAAACCGATAGATACTCTCGGTGCAGGAGATATTTTTCACGGTGCTTTTAGTCATTACATCCTTCAGCACAATTTTACTGAAGCTTTAGGAGCTGCGGCAAAAATTGCTGCTCGGGCTTGTCAGTCTTTCGGTTCTCGTCAGTGGATGCAAGCTAGAAGAGATTAACTATCGAGATTAGTTTTCTCTACCTGCTCTGCCTCAAAGTCAACTTTATTATATAAATCTTCTAGAGAGATCTGAAAGAGAATGGAATGGAGGGCAATGACTTCATCTTCTATATCATGTTCTCGAATTTCCCAACGCTTTCTTCCCGTCTTCACATACTGCATGACATTAATTTTAGTTTGGTCAATTAATATGTATTCTTGGAAAGAGGCAATAGTTTTATAATCCTCAAATTTTGTTTGGCGATCGCGATTTTGGGTAGACTTGGATAAAATCTCGGCAATGACGAGCGGGTTAGTCACTGTATCGGTGCGATTATTGTAATATTCCGGCTTTCCGGCAATTACCATGACATCGGGATAGGTATAAATGTGCTTGTCGGGTATCCACAAACGCACGTCACCCATAAAAACTTCGTAGTCTTGTTTTTTGAAGGCAAAATTCAACGCTGCGTAGAAATTGCCTGCTAGTCGATTATGATTTGTTGTTCCGCCTGCCATTGGGATAATCTCGCCGTCGATATATTCACTCTTATATTCAGCCGCCTCCTCTAACTCCAGGTACTCATCTTGGGTGTAATAGCGTTGTGTTACTTGCATAGTTTCCTCCTATTCTTTCACCATCTCGCGGACTAACTGTGCCAATCTTGCAGCACTATCAGCTACCGCGATCGCACCTGCTTTTTTTCCCATTTGAGCTAACTTTTCAGGTGAATGCAACAAACTTAAAACTTCTTTCGTTAAG
>NZ_JBOFLP010000135.1:0-8659 GCF_051657925.1 Chroococcidiopsis sp. | reverse complement strand
CAAGATCTAGGCGTTTCATTGATGAGATGATTATGCTTCGGATGAAAATGGTTGAAGCAGCAGAGTCAGCACTTCAATCTCCAAATCCTGAAATCAAACGTATGGCACAGGAAACCATCAAAACTAGTAACACTGAAATAAAAAAAATGATGGAAATGCGAGGAAAATTTGGCATATATGAAGATGGTTAAGTTAGCTGAAGAACCACTTTAAATAATTCAGGACTTAGCAAAGCGCAATTTCTTGTTCTCTAATTCGACCCAGGGTTTTACGCGATCGCTCTTTATCCTCAGCCCCATTTCCTGCTCGATTACCTGCAAAATCTTATTCTCTTCTATCTGAGCGGGAATATTGGCTTTTTCTACCGTCCTCTTACTATTTGTGGGACAAGGACTAACTGGGACGCGCGACTTGCTAGAAATTCCTTTGGGCTTGGCAGAAACATTACATTGAGCAATGCGACTTCGTGAATCAGACCTGTCCAGCCAAAACTTCACAGAGCCAAGTAGAGAAGGCACTAAAGGTAGCGCAGGCATCTCGCCTGTGAGGAGCAGAATAGAATTATGCAGGCAAGCAGGGGGGACTCGGAGTCCCCGTCCCCGAAGGGGATGGGGAGAGGAGGACAGAGAACATTTCCTGAAGTATGGCGGCTCGATCCGTTTTCATTGCGATCGCGTTTAACAATTGGCATTGCAACTGTTTCTTCGGTAGGGTTGGGTAGCATTGCTATCTGGACGGGATGGCAAATGCAGCGCATCCTGATTAACAGCCACAAACAGGGAATTGAATACATAGCTGAACGCCTACCGCACGATGTAGAACTCTACAGTGAAATGTTGCCAGTAGAAACCGGATTAAGCAAAGCAATTAATAACCTGACGACTGCTGATACCCTTCTATGGGTAAAGCATCCCGATGGGAAAATTACAGCTAAGTCTGTCAGTCTCAAGATGCAGAACGATCGAAGTACGGCTGCTGCTTTAATGTCCCTAACACAAATGCCGTCTCAAGCCCAAGTCTCCGAAGTTAACGGACGCTACTTTGTGTTACGTGGCAGCTCATTGCAAGTCCGAGGGAGAGCAATCGGTCAACTGTTCGTGGCAAGAGACATTTCGCGCGATCGGCAGATGTTTTTGGCAATGGTCGGGAATTTGGGCATTATCAGTATAGGAGTACTGCTGGCAGTGACAGTAGCGATCGCTTTCTACCTGAAGCGATCGCTCCAACCTCTGCGCCAATTAAGCCAAATGACGCAGTTAATTTCGGCTGAAGATTTAGGGCGATCGCGATTGAATCTCGAACGCGCACCTAGCGAAGTGAAGGAACTGGCGCAAACATTCAATATGTTATTATCTCGCCTCTCTCAAGCTTGGGAACGAGAACGGGAATTTGTCAGCAATGTTTCCCATGAGTTGCGCACGCCACTGACAATCGTGCATGGATACTTGCAAAGCGTATTGCGACGACAGCATAACTTAACAGAAACTCAGCAAGAAGCTATAGAAACTGCTGCATCTGAAGCAGAACGTACCATCCGCCTCTTACAAGATTTACTCGATTTAGCAAGGGCAGATAGCGGTTATTTGCAGTTTCGGATCGATTCTTTTATACTCAACGATCTAGTAGCGGAAGTGGTGGGGATGGCACGTCAGTACAGCGATCGCGCGATCGCAATTGAGACAGAAACTTATCCCATCGTTGTGAAAGCAGACTACGATCGTCTCAAGCAAGTGTTGCTCAATTTAATTGATAATGCAATTAAATATTCTGAGCCAGATACGTCTATTCAAGTGAAACTAGACACTCAACCAGCAACAGCAATTATTCAAGTTTGCGATCGCGGCTATGGGATTCCCTTGCAACACCAATCTCGGATCTTCGAGCGTTTTTACCGCGTCGATGAAGCCCGTACTCGCACTACTGGAGGTTCTGGTTTAGGATTGCCGATTGTCAAAACTTTAGTAGAGGGAATGGGCGGTAGCGTCACGTTGCGCTCAAAATTAGGCGAAGGTAGCGTATTTACAATTAGTTTACCTGTATAGCTGCTAAATGCTAGTAAGAGTATCTCCGGTTAAGTATCCGTCGTTATAGCAAAACTCGCTCGATCGCAGAAATCCTATTTCTTTTTGTCATGTTTTATTTGTCATGTTTTATTTGTTGGAAATATCTGCGCGTTGCTAGTTCTAATTTTGGCTATGCACCACTTCGGACTTCCAGCACTGCTAGCAAGCAGACATCTCTCTAGGACTCGCTACGCTTTCAGCTTGTCCTAGAAAAATGAGTTACAAAATTAACCTACATCAACTGTTTCAACAAATAATCGCCCACTCGTAGAGCATTAGCAACGATCGTTAATGTTGGATTTACTGCTGCACTGGAAGGGAAAAAGCTACCATCAACAACATAGAGATTTTGGATAGGGAAAGCTCGGCTCCCCCCAATAGAAATCGCTGATGCAGATGGTTTTTTGATATTACTCTCGCAATACATAGCCGACACCCCGCACGGTGTGGAGCAAACGCTTTTCGTTGTTTTCTTCCAGTTTCAGGCGCAGGTAGCGAATATAAACTTCAATCACGTTGGAATCGCCTACAAAGTCATAACCCCAAACCTTTTCTAAAATTTGGTCTCTGGTAAATACCTGGCGCGGATGGCTGAGGAGGTATTCTAGTAGATCGAATTCTTTGACAGTTAGCTCAATTGCCCGTTGACCGCGCAATACTTCGCGAGTTCGACGATTCAAGCTTAAATCCTCAAATTGCATCAAATCTAAGTCTGGTTCGCTGGTACGGCGCAGATGGGCGCGAATTCGGGCAAGTAATTCCTCAATGCTGAATGGTTTAACTACGTAGTCATCAGCACCAGCATCTAATCCAGCAACGCGATCGCCTACCTCATCTCTTGCCGTTAATAAAATCACGGGGAGCTTGTTGCCAGTAGCACGCAGACGACGACATAGTTCCACTCCGGTTAACCCTGGTAGCATCCAATCCAGAATTGCCAGATCGAAAGCTGACTCTCGTGCCAAAGTCAGTCCTGCCATACCATCGTGCGCCACGCTGACGCAATAACCTTCGCTGCTCAATTCCAGTTCCAAGAATCGAGCCAGTTTGACTTCATCTTCAACTAGGAGGATATGTGCTGTCACAGTCTTACTCCTAATCAATGATGTTTTGTTGCCGATGAGGAGTCATGAGCATCTGTTTGTTCCATCTCATCCATATTGCCACGCTACCCAATTCGAGCCGAAAAATAATAGCGATGTCTACTTGAGTAATTTTTCCATGAGACTTATTATCGCAACTCATATCTACACAGAAGTTATCCGATCTCCGTTCAAGCAGGGGCGATCGATATTAATTTAGCTCTAGAGAAACATCATTATGGCAACTGTATACTTGGTGAGCCTGATAAAACCATTCAAAGAATCTACTTAAGCTTTGCTTTTTTCGTTGAACTTCAGCTTTGTTGTTAGCCAAACAATCAACTTCCTCTAAAAATATTTTAGTTGCGTGTAAGCATAAATGGCTGGCATCACGCAACTGTTGAAAATCAATTTTCTTTAGCTCTGATTGCCGACTACGAATAGCATTGAAGTAATTGATCCGAACATCTAGCCAGCTACCCGGTGTAATCTTGTGTACCATTTGCCGCGCTGGATTGCTGAGAAAATCTAATCCCATTGATGCTGCACGTTGATTAGTCAGATCAAATGTTTCTAAGTTCCACAAATCTGCTGTTAAGTTGGGAAGCTGGCAATTAGTTGCTAGTAGTTCCGATTTAGACATAAAAGTCTTCAACCATTCACACAGCAGCGCCAACTCTAAATTATTAGAAACCGGTTGTAATTGTGTTTCTATTTTCTGTAATAAAATATAAGCTTGCCCAATAGAACCAGAAACATATTCGTCAAAAATATGATTTTCTGAGTTCTCTAATAAATATACGAGCGTAATCGCTGCTGAATATAAATGTTCAATTAAAACTTGACTGCTAACACGTTCGCGGTGTGTCTCCAGTAGAACATAAGAGTAATAGCTTTGAATCATTTTAGAAAATAGACTGACTATAGCTATAGTGTAAGGCTCGTTAGATATGTTGAAAGTTGAGGCACTTAAAAGCTGAATATCTTGTAGATAACTATATAAAGTTTGAGCGGTTTGAAAAAAAGCATGACTGAAAGTCAGTTCGGTTTTATCAAGTGTATGAATGAGTGGTAGAGTAATTTTTTCTTCTGAATTACTAGAAAAATTTTGGTGCATTTATCCTCCAGAAAAATCATGAATTCAAAAGGAGCCTTAGTTTTGATGTCACTTGAAGTTTTGATTTTTGAATATTAAAATAGGTTTTCCACACTCATTCAAATTTTTGGGATTCATCGTAATATAAATGACGAGCCGATCGCGAGCATGGCAGCTTCTAATCTTATTTTTTCAGTCAGATTCAACCCGATAGTTATCAACCCAACTCTCCTCAAATCACTAATACTAGAAATATATGCTGACAGCTTTTTTATCGCAATTTTGCTCGAAAGAACACAGGTTATAGAAAAAACTTATTGTTGAGCCACAACTTAAATAACTGAGACTGTTGCATCATGCTGCCTTATCTCCTTTTCAGGCTGGCTGAGGTTAGCAGAGAGAGTTAAGTATGATTTCTGGTGCTATCACATCTATACTCCGGTCAAATTTAAATCTTGTCAATTCAGTGTTAGTGCCATCATTTGTCAATCTAGTAAAGTTCAGAAAAGTTCTGGATTTGAGATTCTTTTCTATTAAGAAAGATTTTTTTTAATAACAAACGCGGTTTGAAATACTGAATTTACAGTAGCTTTTGTTGTGAATTTAGCCTGTAGTCAGCAAATTAAGTTGCTTGCCTTGTTTGAGAATAAATGAATGCTATTTCTAGTAACTTGCATTAGTGGTTTATTGGTGTAAAGTGATGAGCTATGTCCAGCCTATTTGTCGCGACCGAAATGATGTAACGATATCTCCAGCGACTCTCCCAACTAAATTACAGTTTCAACGCCGCGATCGCTTACCAGAAAATCAAGAAGTTTTATGGCAAATTGAATCCGGGGTTGCCCGCAGCATTACTTGGAGCCAAGAGGGTGAGTTGGTTTGCTTGGGCTACTGGGGAGCGGGAGATGTTGTAGGACATGCACTTTCACGAGTGCAGCCCTACGAAATCCACTGTCTAACAAATGTAGAAGTCAGTCGCTGGAACCGCAATCAGTGGGTGCAATTAACAGATGCGATCGTTCACCACCAGCAGCAAACTGAAGAACTACTGAGCATCGTTCATATTAATCCTCTATCTCAAAAATTGTGGCAGCTACTCGTGTGGTTGAGTCAAAAATTCGGTCGGAATGTTGACAAAGGGCAGACGCTTGAGCTGCCACTCACCCATCAACAGTTGGCTCAGACGCTGGGTACGAGCCGAGTGACGGTAACTAGAGTTCTCCAGCAGTTAGAAGCAGAGGGAAAAATACGACGGCAGCGACGACGACTCGTCGTGACAACGATCGGTCATGCAACCAAATAGTTGCATAATATTTGAATGACGATAGATTGGTGGCAACGATTGCCACAGTGCTTGAGCAGAATTGCCAGAACGGTCGCCAATATGCAATCCCACGATCTCTCGTGTTACTGCATCCAACGCAAGCCACACCCATTGTTCGTTGCCTTTGTCATCCACAAACGACCACAACTCATCCATCTGCACCGTGAGGCGCTTTTTTGGCTTCTGGGTCACTTCCACCTGTCGCGACACTTGGTGGGCTTTGCGGTTGACGTAGCGTTGAACGCAGTCCTCGGACAGTTGCAGCACTCACGCAATTCCAGCAAGCGAGATCCGCTCGAGCAACAATCGATCGATCGATCCTTTTTGCTCTTGGCTCAACACCTGCCATTGCGGGTCAAGCACAAATTGTCGTCCACAGTCCCGACATTTATAATTTTCTCGACCTAGACACCGATCTACTGAATCAAAGGCGAGTTGATACCCCAACGAAAACCTCTGATGGCACACAAGCCGAGTAAAGAGGCAATCTTCAGGCTGCGGTAACGCACGGCGGGCAGGTTACTTCTTCCGCCTTACCCCAAAGTCAGGGGGGAAATTTTTCGAGGATTTTTGCTTATGCTTGTAGCTACTTAAGCACTTTGGGCTATAATTATTGGCTACCCTTGAAGAGTCACCAATAGTCGGGGCAGTGGTTTCCCCAGGACTGGCAGCAACTTTTACAAAAGTTACGCTCAAGTTAAAAAGATCCTCATGACAACGCTTCGCCGAAAAGTGCGCTCCCCTATGTCAGAAATTATTACTGCCGTCTACTCTAACGGGGTGCTACGCCCCCAAAATCATTTGTCCCTAACTGATGGGCAAACTGTGCGGCTTCAAGTTTTGACGGAAGAAACAGAGGATGAAGCCGAACAGGTAATTCAATCCCTAGTGGCAGCGGGACTGGTCACTCCTCCCCCCCATCGCGACGATGTTGAGCCAGTCTCAGAAGAAGCGTGGCGCGAACTGACTCAAAGACTGGAGACATCAGGAGGCAAGCCGCTCTCCGAAATCATTATTGAAGAACGGGGTCCAATGTGACCGCCTACTTCTTAGATAGCAGCGCTCTAGTCAACAGACAGCTTGGGTAAAAATTATGACGGCAATCGGCGTAGTTTTACTAGCAGGAAGTTCGGTCGCCCTGGCAGAACCGATTGGTTTTATTGGCTTAGTCGTTCCCCACATCGTCAGATTTTATATTCCCACCGATTATCGTTGGATATTACCTTACTGTGCCATTGTGGGCGCAACTTTAATCCTAGTTGCGGATGTAGCAGCGCGTGTCTTGCTCAAACCTCAAGAAATACCTGTGGGAGTGATGACAGCGATCGGATTTACGTTATGGATAAAGGTAAAGAAATAAAGTTGGATTGACTTGTCATGCGTTCGCAGCTGATTTTTACGTACGCTTAACTTCTCAGATGTACGTAGTTCGCGCTCCTTTGCAAAATTGTTAACTATTACACATTCACCTTTGTGTTTCCTGCTTACAGTTGGCTTATATCGAACGATGCATTGCCTTCATAGCCGCCTGTGACTGTGAGATTTGCGGCTAAGTGTGAGTTTGTGCCGAGGAGTTGAATGAAGTGAGTATAGATAAACCTTTTCCATTAAATCGCCGTCAGGTAATTCGCGGCATTTTAGCAACTACAGCATTTGGTGCTGCCACTAAATTCGGCACTGGATGCACGCCAGCTAGCCAAACTCAAGCCTCTTCCAACGCAGAAGACAAGCCAATCGTGATGGGATTTATCTATGTCGGTCCCAAAGACGACTTCGGCTATAACCAAGCCCATGCAGAAGGAAAACAGGGATTGGCAAAACTGACATGGTTGAAATCTGTCGAAGAAGCGAACGTCCCAGAGACAACCGCTGTAGAAGAGACGATGCGGAATATGATTGAAGAGGAAGGCGCAACGGTACTCTTTCCTACTTCCTTCGGTTACTTCGATCCTCACATTCTTAAAATCGCGCAGGAATACCCAGAAGTCCAATTTTTCCACTGTGGCGGACTGTATCAAGACGGCAAACATCCCAAAAATGTCGGTAGCTATTTCGGCTACATCGACGAAGCCCAGTACGTAGCGGGAATCGTCGCCGCCCACACTTCTAAAACTGGTAAACTCGGCTTTATAGCAGCTAAACCGATCCCGCAAGTTTTGCGTAACATCAACAGCTTTAACTTGGGGGCGCGGAGTATCAACCCCAAAATTACCACTCAAGTCGTCTTTACAGGTGATTGGGCGTTACCCGTGAAGGAAGCAGAAGCAGCTAATAGCATGGCAGACCAAGATATTGATGTGATTACTTGTCATGTAGACAGCCCGAAAGTGGTGATGGAAACCGCAGAAAGAAGGGGAATTTTCTGTAGCGGCTATCACGCCAACCAAGCCAAGCTAGCACCTAAAGGTTATTTGACGGGGGCAGAGTGGAACTGGGCGCAGGTTTACTCCAGCTATGCAGAGATGATTCGGGCGGGCAAAACCTTGATGAATGGTGGCATTCCGCACTTGGTACGGGGTGGCTTGAAGGATGGATTCTTAAAGATGTCGCCCTATGGTGCGGTGGTGAGTGCCGAGGCAAAGAAAGACGCAGATGCCATGAAGGAAAAATTCATGGCAGGCAACATGACGATCTATCGGGCAGGATTGAAAGACAATACGGGAAAAGTTGTCGTGCCTAACAAAGATTTCACCCAGACAGCGATCGAACTAGAAAAGATGAATTGGTTAGCAGAAGGCGTAATCGGTAGAGTCGCGAGTTAGTTATGAACACTCATACATGGCGGGGCAAGTTGGAATCCGTCTGCATTCCCCTCGCTGCCATTCTCTTTTCTTTGTTGCTATTTGGAATATTTTGTGCCGCAGTCGGGGCAAATCCGATCGCGGTGTATGGGGCAATTTATCAAGCAGCGTTTGGTAGGTGGCAGTCTTTCCAAAATGCCCTGATCCGTGCCGCGCCCTTAATGTTGAGTTCTCTATGTACGGCTTTACCCGCACGCTTGGGATTGGTCATCATCGGTAACGAAGGGGCGATCGTCGTCGGCGGATTGGGTGCAGTGGCGATCGCCCTTGCCCTCTCTACAAACGTTCCACCT
>NZ_JBOFLP010000134.1:0-5903 GCF_051657925.1 Chroococcidiopsis sp. | reverse complement strand
GAATCATTAACGTTTGCTTGTCTGCGATTCCCTCATCTGTCTACTCTTCTCCAAATCCCACAAGAGCTGCAACCTTTATTCCTCGATAGCTTCGACCTTATCTTAGTGCCATTCACTCTTAGGCTCGGAAGTGGACTGGGCATACTTAACTGAAGGGGAACCCTACTTAAATAACCGCAAAATTTTATCTTCACGCGGTAAAGTCTTGGGCGGCAGCAGTTCGATTAATGGCATGATGTATATACGAGGGAATGAGCGCGACTACAATAGCTGGCAAGCGTTAGGTAATCAAGGTTGGAGTTATCAGGATGTCTTACCTTACTTCAAGAAATCGGAAAACCAGCAGCGGGGAGCATCGTTATTTCACGGGGTTGATGGACTGCTTAGCATCACAGATCCACTCTCTCCTAGCCCAGTGTCGCAACGCTTTGTAGAAGCCGCGATCGCACAGGGCTATGAGCAAAATTCCGACTTCAATGGCGTACAGCAGGAAGGTACAGGACTTTACCAACTGACCGTGAAAGATGGCAAGCGCCACAGTACGGCAGTGGCGTTCTTGCGTCCGATTTTTGAGCGCCCCAATTTAACCATTCAAACAGGAGCATTAGTGACTCGTTTACTCTTTGAGGGAAAGCGCACGGTTGGGGTAGCGTATGTCCAAAATGGAACGGAATATCAAGTTAGGGTCAACTCCGAAGTGATTCTGAGTGCCGGCGCGTTCGATTCCCCTAAGCTGCTCATGCTTTCTGGAATTGGACCAGCTGAGCATCTGCGGGCGTTAGGCATTCCTGCGATCGTTGATTTGCCAGGTGTCGGTCAGAATCTTCAAGATCACCCACTTGCCGTTATTGGCTACCAGTCTACTCAGGACCTGCCCCTGGCGCCAAGTAGTAATGGGGGAGAGGCTGGATTATTTCTGCATACCAACAATAATTTAGATGCTGCGCCCAATTTGCAATTTACACTTGTTCCGATCTTATTTGTCAATCCTGCCTTTGCACGTGAAGGTTCGGGATTCACCATTGTCTTTAGTATCACCCACCCCCAAAGTCGTGGTAGTGTGAGACTGCGTTCCTCCTCCCCCTTTGACCCACCGTTGATTCGGGTCAATTATCTTCAGCAAGAATCCGACATGCAACTGATGGTCGAAGGACTTAAAATTTCGCGTCAACTTGCCCATTCGGATGTGTTTAATGAGTTTCGGGGCGAGGAAATTGCTCCGGGGGCTGAAGGAAAGAGCGACAAAGCAATCCAAGATTATATTCGGCAAACGTGCGATACGGCATGGCATCCTGTTGGGACGTGCAAAATGGGTATCGATCGGATGGCGGTTGTCGATCCCCAACTCAAGGTACGGGGGATTGAAGGGTTACGAGTTGTTGATGCGTCAATTATGCCAACTATCACCACAGGAAACACAAATGCACCCGCGATTATGATTGGAGAAAAGGCAGCTAATTTAATAAAAGTTGGATGCATCGACTCTTCCAAGGCTATTTCTAGTGCTTTGCGATCGGAATTTTGCAGCAGGGGAATTTCGTTCCCCTGCCAAATCACTTCAAGGTAAAACTCAAACCAAAAAGCAACTTAAACCCAGCTGATGAGCTTATCGCGAATGCAACTCAACTTATGATTCCAGTAGTTAAATTTCCCCAAGACTACCAGGTGTATCGTATCAGTCCTGATGCCACGAATCGGTTAGCGATCGTGTTCGATCCGGCAAGTGCTAGCATCTCTCCGATCATTTGTGTAGAAATATTTGACGTAGGCGGGAAGCAACCCCCGAATCGGCATCAGTGGGCGGTGGAAATGTTTTTCATTCTTAAAGGAGAAGGACTCGCTCACTGTGATGGTAAAACAGTACCGATTCAGGCGGGGGACAGCCTTTTAGTGCCTCCCACCAGCATACATTTTATTGAGAATATCGGTTCGGACCGCTTATATGCCTTATGTATTATGGTGCCAAACGAACACTTTGCCGAACTGATTCGCAGTGGAATTGAGGTGGATCTGGATAAGGAAGATTTAGCCGTTTTGCGTCGCACTCCATTTACTCCTCTATAGCCTCCTATAATGAACAAAGGAATGACAGTGATTAGAAAGTATTCATTTTTGAGATGGGCGATCGTCATCGTTGCAGTAGCATCGCTCCTAATTGTGCCAACTATTAGCAGTGCTGCTAATACAAAAAGTGAGTGGAGGTTGGGTGGACAAAATCTAGAGAATACCCGCTATCAAGCAGCTGAGGAATATCTCAGTCCAGCTAACGTGGCTAAATTGTCTCCTAAATGGGTTTTTACAACCGGTGGCAACATCTCGGCAACACCGGCGGTAGTAGGTGGAGCTGTATACTTACCTGACTGGGGCGGTAATTTGTTCAAGATCGATGCACAGACGGGCGAACAGATTTGGTCAAATGGTATCGCTAATTACATTGACGATCCAAGTATCCAAACAGCAGTTTCGCGTACAAGTCCAGCGGTTAAGGGAAACAAAGTCATTATCGGCACTCAGGAAGGTGCCTTTCTGATGGCAATTAATAAAGATACGGGAAAGCTAATCTGGAAGACAAAACTTGAAGAGCGTTCAGATGCCATCATCACTCAGTCGCCGGCTATTTACCGCAACCGTATATACGTTGGACTTGCCTCACTGGAGGAGGGAAACCCTAGCGCAGATCCAAACTACAAATGCTGCACCTTCCGTGGCAGCATGACGGGGGTCGATTTGACCACCGGAGAGATTTTGTGGAAGACTTACACCGTACCGGACAATGGTGGTCAGCCAGGTGGCTACTCAGGTGCAGCAATATGGGATAGCACACCAGCAATCGATCCCAAACGCAACTCGGTGTATATTGCCACTGGCAATAACTACAATGTGCCTCAGGCGGAAAAAGATTGCATTGCGAATTTCTCAACGCCCAGCGAGCAGTCGCAGTGCCTCAACCCTGACAATCATCTAGACTCGATTATGGCATTCGATCTCGATACTGGCGCAATCGAGTGGGCGAGAAGACTCCAAGGGTACGATGCGTTCAATCAAGCCTGCTTTCCAGGTTTCGATCGGACGAATTGCCCTGACCCACAAGGAGAAGACTATGACTTTGCTCAGGCACCAATGCTTTTTACTGTTAAGAAGGCTGGAAAACAGCGCGACTTAGTCGGCGCAGCTCAGAAGAGCGGTATCTTTTGGGCGCTTGACGCGGATACTGGCGAAGTTGTCTGGAGCCAAATCTTTGGTCCTAGTGGCTCGTACGCTGCACAGTGGGGTTCAGCCACAGATGGTCAACAAATTTATGTTGGGAACTTAAACTCCGAGTTCAAGGAGTACAAGCTACAGCCTTCGGGTGAGACTATTACAGGTGGGTCATGGAGTGCGCTCGACGCAGCAACTGGTAAGATTATCTGGCAAACTTCAGCAGGCGGGAAGGTTGAGGCTCCAATGACAGTAGCTAATGGAGTTGTGTATGCTGGCTCAATGGCAGCAGGGCAAGGTGCGAATAATATGTATGCATTGGACGCAAGGACTGGTAAGATTCTCTGGAAATTTAACAGTGGGGGATCGGTACATGCGGGTGCTGCGGTGGTTGATGGTACGGTGTATTGGGGATCGGGTTATAGGCGCTACGATCCAACCACAACACCCAATAATCAGTTCTACGCATTCACAGTCTTGCCGTAGCACATTGACATCGTTTGATACCTAGTGCAGAATGAAGGTTTTTTTGCCAACACTCCTGCTGAGAAAGGCTGTGTTGCAAAAAGTTGTTGAGGACAAAAAAATGACATACTATAACTCCATAGCCCAACAGTATAAAAAATCTAAACAGTTGCCGTTTCGCTTGCATATTGAGGCACACACATACTTTCATCTGCTTGGTAATCTCGTCGGAAAATCAATTCTCGATCTAGCTTGTGGAGAAGGTTTTTACACCAGACAATTCAAACTACAAGGTGCAGCAAGAGTTGTCGGGGTAGAAATCTCCGAAAAAATGATTGAACTGGCAAGACAGGAACAAACCAGACAACCTCTAGAAATTGAATATATTCTCACTGATGTATTGGAACTTGGTAAAATCGGCGATTTCGATCTAGTGGTGGCTTCCTATCTACTTAATTACGCCTCATCCAGAAAACAATTACTTAAAATGTGCCAGCGTATATTTGCCAATCTTAAAGCAGGTGGTCGTTTCGTCACCATCAATAATAATGATTCCCAACCCCCTTCGTCTTATCTGTCTACTCAAAAGTATGGATTTATCAAAAGTATAGATTCACCATTAATCGAAGGCACACCTATAAAATACACAATCTCTGGGATTGACCAGAAATTTAGCTTCGATAACTATTATCTCGGCAAAACTACTTATGAATGGGCTTTCCGGAGTGTGGGTTTCAAAGAGGTTCGCTGGCAAAAACCAATAGTCTCTCCTCAAGGAGTAGAAGAATTTGGTCAAGAGTTTTGGCAAGATTTCTTTAACTGTTTGCCGATCGTGGGTATTGAGTGCCTGAAATAGGTGAATGGAGAATGCACAGAATCGTTGCCAATTCTATTGCTAGAAGCGATTGACTATCTCCGGTTATTTTATCAAGGGCAGTCACTTCCAGAAGCTCAGTTGCAGGAACGTCTTGTCAAGATTTACCACGACTATCGGCGATCGCGCACTTACTGGCAGACTGAGGAGGAATTGATTTATGGTGCTAAAGTGGCTTGGCGCAACAGCACTCGCTGCATTGGACGCATCTTTTGGGAGTCTCTTAGGGTGCGAGATCTGCGCCATCTCACCACTGCAGAAGATATCTTTGCCGCGATCGTCGAACACATTCAGCAGGCAACCAATGGTGGGAATATTCGCTCAACAATTAGTATCTTTGCGCCGGAATTACCAGGACAGACGGGTATTCGCATTTGGAATTCGCAACTGATTCGCTATGCTGGATATCGTCAAGCAAATGGCGCGATCGTTGGCGATCCCGATCGAACCGAATTCACTGAACTTTGTCAACACTTTGGTTGGAAAGGTCAAGGTACTCAATTTGATGTCTTACCGTTAGTTATTCAGATGCCTGGACAAAAGCCTCAGTGGTTTGAACTACCAAAAGAAGTTGTAATGGAAGTCTCGATAACGCATCCTGAGTATGACTGGTTTGCAGAACTAGGTCTCAAATGGCACGCACTTCCCGCCGTTTCAAACTGGCGATTAGAAATTGGCGGAATCTCCTATTCTTGTGCCCCCTTCAGCGGTTGGTACATGAGCGCTGAAATTGGTGCTCGCAATTTTGGGGACGTAGAGCGCTACAATATGTTACCCGCGATCGCTCAACGAATGGGAATAAATACGCGCTCAAAACTTTCTTTATGGCAAGATCGTGCCTTGGTTGAACTAAATCGTGCCGTATTGCATTCATTTACAGCCAGCGGCGTGACGATCGTCGATCATCATACTGCGTCTACACAGTTTATGCGCCACTGGCAGCGTGAGGCTGAAGCTGGACGAATCGTGCCAGCAGACTGGGGCAGGATCGTGCCGCCGATGTCTGCTTCTACACTAGAAGTTTTTCATCAAGAAATGGACGATGTTTGCCTCAAACCCAATTTTTTTCCACCGCCTGTACCTAGGATAAACTGGAAGGTTACTACACCTGGTTCTCAAGCAGTGCTTCCCAATAGTCAACAGCAATGCCCGTTTCGCTCACTCAGTCCCGATTGTTAAGCTTCAGGCTACGTCGCAAATATTCAAATATTATTTAGCGATCGACGATCTGTGTCCATCTTGTTGTCTGAAACGATAACTCCAAAGAGTTCTTCGATAAACTTGGCTTGACCTGTACTGTCCCTTTGGCTGATTCCGACCGCTCATCCTTTACTAAGCATATTCATCGCTTCGATACCTCTGTCTT
>NZ_JBOFLP010000133.1:0-50941 GCF_051657925.1 Chroococcidiopsis sp. | reverse complement strand
CAGTAACTTATTTATCTTTAATATTTATGGGGGCTGCGGGTAGTTTGTTAGGAACCCAATTATTACCCAACCGACCGGAGTTAATCCCACCATCAGTTGCTCAGCTCCCGGCTCAGGCTCCTAGCGGAAACATTAACTTTATTGCTAACGCTGTAGACCGTACTGGTGCAGCTGTCGTCCGTATTGATGCGGCACGGGCTACCCGCGCTAGACAACCTGGAGCTAGGATAGTGCGGGGAACTGGCTCGGGCTTTATTATCAAGCCGGATGGTTTAATTTTGACAAACGCTCACGTGACTGGTGGAGCTGATACTGTCAACGTAACGCTGAAAGATGGACGCAAATTTACTGGTCGGGTCTTGGGTAGAGATGAATTGACAGATGTGGCTGTAGTGAGAATTCAAGCCAATGATTTACCTACGGTAACAGTAGGCAACTCTGACAACCTCCGACCTGGAGAGTGGGCGATCGCGATCGGCAATCCTTTGGGATTGGATAATACTGTTACTGCTGGAATCATCAGTGCTACAGGTCGTTCTAGCAGTGATGTAGGCGTTCCCGACAAGCGCGTCGGTTTCATTCAAACTGATGCAGCGATTAATCCTGGTAATTCTGGCGGACCCCTATTAAATCAGCAAGGTCAAGTTGTGGGAATGAATACGGCAATTATCGGCGGCGCTCAGGGGTTAGGTTTTGCTATTCCTATTAATCGAGCCCAGCAAATTGCCGAGCAACTGGTTGCTAAAGGGAGAATCGATCGCGCCTATTTAGGGGTTCAAATGGCAACTCTCAACGATGAGATTCGAGAAACCCTAGCCCGAGAGTCAAATGGTGATGTCACCATCTCTGCTAACCAAGGGGTAGTCGTCTTAGGAGTCGAGCGTAATTCTCCTGCTGCTGCTGCTGGTATCCGTCCTGGCGACGTGATCCAGCAAATTAACGGGCAACAAGTAAAAACTGCCGATCGAGTGCAGCAAGCAGTAGAAAATAGCCAAATCGGTGTCAATATCCCGCTTGAAGTCAGTCGCAATGGCAGAAATATTCAGCTCTCGGTAAGAGCGGGTGAATTTCCTGCAAGCGCTAACTAAAGGATGCATATTAGGTATGGGGAGCAGAGACGTTCCACGCAACGTCTCTTCACCTCCAAAATATTTTCCTGTCCCTTAAGTATGGATAATCTGCCCAATCCTAACTGGTGTTATCAAGTTCTAGAAATCTCCCCAACGGCAACGGCGCAAGAGATTAAAATGGCTTATCGCCAACTGGCGCGGAAATATCACCCCGATCTCAATCCAGGCGATCGCGAGGCGGAAGATCGGTTCAAACTAATTGTCCAAGCATACCGCACCTTACTCACCGTCCAATCGCAGCCATCTTCCAGCACTTATACAAGAACTACACCACATTCAGACACCACTTCTACTTACAGTACAGGTGGCGTGCGCTTTCACGTCAAGCAACGCGACCGTACGTCTCCCTCTCCTCCCCTCTCTTCAGAAGAAAAGTTACTCAAATTGAGTACGCTCAACCAAGTCTACACTTTACTCAAGCGCCAGAATTTTCAGCAAGCGGTAGACACAGCAGAAAAGCTAGCTATCCGCTTTCCCAAAGATCCAGATGTGCAACCGTGGCTGGCTGTAACTTACCATCGTTGGGCAAAACAGCTGATCTCGCGACAACAGTGCGATCGCGCCAGAATTTACCTCAAAAAAGCTTTGCAAGCCGATCCTCATAACCAGAAGTTATGGCGAGAAATCGATCGCGATTACAAAGCTATAGAACGCCAGTTAATGTTTTGATCCGCAGAGCTATTGACCGTATCAATATTGGTGACTTCATTTCGTAACCAAATTAATATCTAACTGTCACAGTCATGTCACATTCATTCACTATCTTATAAATGGCTGCAACGAGTAAATGAGTTACTCCTCACCCTATCCTCAATTCAGCGAGTAAATAGCCTCTCCATATTTTGGAGAGCTTTTTTTATGTAATTCGCACTAGGCTGTCTTCCTCTACACATCCTGTTCCAAATTTCCACTAAATTAGCTTTTGGGGTAAAAATTGGGGTAATCGGGGTAACAGTACTGAGGAGCCAGCCACGTGTGGAGCGGAGTATTAGGAAAGCCAGTCGATCGATAATGACGCTAGCTACCGTAACTGAAGATCAGTTGCAGTCGTTTGTAGAGCTTAAAATTTAGAAAGCCGATGGCGGGATTTGAACCCGCGACCGCTCGATTACGAATCGAGTGCTCTACCACTGAGCCACATCGGCGCTGCCAAACCTTTATTATACTATCAAAACTTTGATGATAGAGCAAAATCCTAAAAATCGCCAAGACAAACGGTTTACTCCAGAACAATACGCTCGTTTAAAAGCAGAAGCTGCTGCTCCTTATCGAGGGTTACGAAAGTTTGTCTACATTGCTTTCGGAGCATCGGGTTTAATTGGCGCTGTTATCTTTTTAGCTCAACTAGCAGCAGGACAAAATGTCAGTAATGCTTTACCCAATTTTGCTCTCCAAGTAGGAATTGTTGCCTTGATGATTTTCCTCTTTCGTCTGGAACGAGGGCGAGCGAAGTCGTAGTTAATAGAGACAAGGAGGACTTAGGAGACACGGGAAACCTTTAGACTTCAAAATTCTGAATTCCCCTCACTCCTGACTCCTGACTCCTTCTAAATAAATTTGGAAGAAATACTCAGGATCGTCTCTTCTCAAATGTATACTATTACTCGTTTTGGCAGCTCGGCGGCGCGATCGCCCTGTTAAATAGACCGCTCCTTAAAGAAAGTTCAAGTTCATTCACAACTCTCAACAGTATCGTAGAAAAAATAAAGAAAACATTAGAAAAGTCATTACTTCAGATAGAGTTTGTCATACTATATACATGGTTCAAACGGGGTCAGCTTATATAAAGACCCTGACTATATCTCCGCTAACTCAAAGGGGTCAGCTATAAATATATAAAGACCCCACTGTATATAAGAAGCAAAATAGCGCCAGCACTCCTGTCGGAGTGCTGGCGTTGTTAATTCAGTTATCAGTTGTCAGTTACCAGTGAACGGGGTGTGGGGTGTGGGAAGTGTGGGAAGTGTGGGGTGTAGTGGATTGCTAACTGGTCACTGGTCACCGGTCAGGAGTCACTGGTCACTGATAACTGCTCCCTGCTCCCTCATCTAAGGCAAGCTAACAAGGTAGGGTGAGGGAATTGCTTTAGCTCGTCCGGCGTTCACGAGTGCTTGATAGACAAAAGCAGCAACCTCAGCACGGGTAGCCTCACGATTGGGATTTAACTGAGTGGGTGTAGGATAGTTGATCACCAATTGTTTCTGAGTAGCAGCTGCTACGGGTTGAGTAGCGTAGTTGGGAATTTGAGCTGCGTCAGTATAAACTGCGATCGCGCTAGAATTATCTGCACTCAATTTCAGACCGTTTGCTAAGGAAACCAGCGCTTGGACTCTGGGAATTTTCTGCTCGGGTTCAAATAAATTGCCAGGATATCCAGCCACAAAACCACCTTGATACGCCGTTTGGATTGCTTGATAGCCCCAATATTTGCGCTGAACGTCTTGAAAATTAACGGCTGGGCGTTGTCCTTTGGGCGTAAAGGCTTTACTGACAATTGCGGCGAATTGGGCGCGGGTAACTGGTTCATCTGGCTTAAAAGTACCATCAGGGAAACCAGCAATAATATTTTTGGCAGCTAAGGCTTCAATATAAGGCTGCGCCCACAAACCTTTGATATCGCGTAGAGCAAATTGAGCAGGAGTAAACGTGACTTTGCCAGAAATGCGCTTGGGATCGATATCGTTACCAATTGCAACCAGAGCGTTGCTCCGCGTGGCATTATATAAGTCATAGCGCTTATTACCGCGAATCAGATTTTGTCCGGCGTTATCAGCGGAACCAATATCGGGTTGAGCGTTGACAGTGGCGACAACTCCATCGCGATCGTTATTTTGAATCACGTTATTGCGTAAAATCGGTTGAGCCGCCTCGGAAACATAGATCCCGTCTTTATTCTGTTGAATTTGGTTATCGCTAACTAAGGGTGATGACGTACCACCAATTGCGAGTCCAAAACCCGTAGCTTGAAAGACGTTGTTGCGAATTTCTCCCTGTGCTGCCCGTGCTACAGAGATTCCGTTGCCACCATTTTTAATGAATCGGTTTGCTTCTATTTTGGGGCTAGCCGTTCCAGTTACAAAAATACCGTCTCGATTGCTGTTAGCAAAAGTACTGTTCGTTACCGTAGGATTAGTCGATTCAATCCACAAGCCCGTGCCGCGTGTATTAGTGTTAGTCACGGTGACACCACTAATTGTTGTCTCTTTCTCGGCACGAATCGTGACGTTCTGTCGGGCAAAGGTAGGGCTGATATACTCTCCACCACCATTGATGATAATATTCTCACCTTTAGTTGCTTCATCACCGCGTAGCGTCACGCCGGATTTGAGAGTGAGGGGAAAGGCTTCTCCAGTTTCGCTAGTATAGTTACCAGCAGCAAGTTGAACGACCGTGCCAGGTTCGGCTTGAGTCAAAGCAAAGGTAATAGTTTTATAAGCAGATGCTTCGCTCGTACCAGCACCAGGAGTATCCGTACCGACTTCGGGATTAACGTAAATAACTTTGGCAGTGGTGGGAGCGGCAATTGGAGGTGTAGTTTGAGCTTGAGCGTGTACGATAGAATTATCTGCTAGTGTAGCGATGGGGATCGTGCCACTGGCAACTAACAGTAAGGCGGTTAGTCCAGTTCGCCAAGGAAATAACGAGCAAACAAGCGGTTTGACGGACGAAGCGCGATTGGCAGACGAGAAAATTGGAGAATCTTGGCGTGTCATACTTGTAGGATTTGTCATGTGCTGACGATCTGCATCTAGTAAGACAAGCGATCGCAAAAATTGCACAAAAATTTTACTTTTATTAACACTCTTTTTGAACGAGTTCGCTTGTCCTGAGATTTGAGCTGATGACACATACCACCGCTACTATGTTCCGCAATTTTCTATAAATCTTTCGTAGAGTAGATAGTACCTGCTTTACCAAACTCGGTTAGTTGTGAGAAACAATCTTGCAGGATGAGTCTTAACTGAAAGCAACCGTGCTACCGTAGGGAGCAGGGAGCAGGGAGCAGAGAGCAGAGGAAAAAACTTGGCTAATATTGCTTGTAGACAATTGAAATGCCCTAATCTATCCGCTCTCTGCTATGGTTTCGCCTCCTGGGTAAGTGCAGCAATTGTATTTTCTAGCACCTCCGTTTTTGCAGCCGAACGAGTCGTACTGAAGTACCGAGCTTTTCGCGAATCAATCGCGGTTGAGGATTTGACAAAGTTTGCGCGCACTGGGGAAATGTCACCCGATCTACGGGTAAATTTGGCATTAGCCCGACAAGATCCCCAGACGATCCGCCAGTCCCTTACAAATACAGTAACGGTCGATCCAATCTTGTTAGATCGAGTTCTCAACAACGCTTTAGGAGAATTATTGTTAGATGAAATAGGTAAAACCGTTCATCCACCTGCGCGCCAAGCAAATCGACAAGCTCTACGCGCTGCCATGACCTTATCTGCTCGCGATCGCCAGCTCTCGCTGCTGGAAATTCTCCAAAACTACCCAACAACAGATGTGGAAGTGGAAGGCGAACGCCTGGAAGCCGTTTACAGCCAACTACGTCGCCTAGAAGGAACTCTGAAAAATTTTTTGAAATAGTCCTGTGAGAAACAAGGAGAGTCAACCTAAAATTTGCCTTTTCCCTACTCCCTGCTCCCTAATAAGCCAAAGTTTCCAGCGTTTCGCGCAAATATAGACTAACTTGACGATCGAGGTTCACCTCTTGCAGTTGGCGATCGCCAGACATCTTTTCTAACCGCCAGCGCTGAAAGCCTGAGCTAGCAGAGATCGCGCCTTTTAGTTCGTCCCAGATTTGGCTATCTTCGGATCTGCTGGTGTCTGTAGCTGGATGAGCCATGTTTCCTCATTCCTTTACTTGAGCTGTTACTTGAGCTGTATCTGTTTGAGAGTTGGTGAGTTGGGGCAAGATGCGGTTAACTTGCCAGCCAACAATCGTAAAGTCTCGCGCTATTCTTTCTACAGGATAAGGTTTTGTCTTAGAAAATTCTGTTTCGCTAGTAACGAAAACCCGTGCCACGCTGACAGGGATTTGCAGAAATAGATTGCTGGCTAAAAAGGCAACGCTAGCTACCAACAATCCTAAGCCTCGCCATTGTGGTGGTAAGGGTATGACATTTGCCGCGATCGGCGCGGTACGATACAACAACCATAATAGCCCTACTAGCAATCCTGCTGCTACCATAGCCAGCAGGCGATTGGCAGTCGTACGAATTAACCTGAGAACTTTTCTTTGCTGCTCGTCGAGCTGAGTTGGTTTTTGTGCGACTCCCAGCACGGCAAAGATCAAAAAAGGACGCGATAGCTGCATCCACAGAATGGGTAAGACTCCGATCGCCGCCACAATTGAGAATTCTAACCACACGGGTAAGATGGGATCGCCCACAGCCAAGCCGAGCCAGCACAACTGCAACAGAATCGGCAGCGTTGCTAACCCAGCTAGGTGAATCCACAAAAACGGTTCGGAGCTAAATGATTGCATAGTTTTCAAGATGTCAAGACGTGCGATCGCACGTCTTGACAGTGCTACCTCGTAAGCGTGCGGCGTTTTGTCACCATTTGATAGGCTTCGACGATATCGCCTTCAACCCAATCGTTGAATTTATCAACGCCAATACCGCATTCGTAGCCGGAATTGACTTCGCGGGCATCCTCTCGCATCCGCTTGAGAGAATCTAAAGCACCTTCGTAGATCACCTTACCACCACGGCGCACCCGCAGCTTGCAGTTACGCACGAGCTTACCCGACTGCACGTAGCTACCAGCCACCTTACCGCGACCGACTGGGAAGACCTGGCGGACTTCTGCCTGACCGAGAGGTTCTTCTACCAATTCTGGCTCTAGCATACCTTCTAGGGCAGCTTGAATGTCTTCCAGCAGTTTGTAGATAATGTCGTATTCTCGAACATCTACCCCTGCTTCGTCGGCTGCTTGTCTAGCACCGCTAGCAAGCGTGGTGTTGAAGCCGATAATCACGGCGTTACTAGCTGCTGCCAAGTCGATGTCAGTTTCAGTGACTTCTCCAGGTGCAGACAACAACATCCTGATTTGGACTTCGTTTTGTGGCAGTTGTTTGAGCGCCCCGACGATCGCTTCGACGGAACCTTGGACATCTGCCTTGAGGATCAAGTTGAGTTCCTTCAACTCGCCTTCCTGAGCCTGTGCGGATATGGAAGTTAGGGTCGCGCGTCCTTGCAGCAAGCGGAACTGACGTTGTTTCTCTGCCCGTTCGTTAGCGATCGCCCGTGCTTCCTTCTCGACAAGATACACCTCGAAATCGTCTCCAGCTGCTGGCACGTCGCTCAAGCCCAAGACCTCTACGGCGAAGGAGGGGCTAGCGATATCTACCCGCCGACCGCGATCGTCTACCATAGCGCGAACTTTGCCAAATGCCGACCCAGCCACGAGGATATCGCCCACGTGCAGCGTTCCGTTTTGTACCAGCAAGGTTGCGACCGGACCTTTGGCTTTGTCAAGATGGGCTTCAATTACCGTTCCTTTCGCCGTCCGATCTGGGTTAGCATATAGGTCTTCTACCTCTGCAACCAACAGAATCATTTCCAGCAAGCCGTCAAGGTTTTCACCTTTAATGGCGCTGACGGGAACCATAATCGTGTCTCCGCCCCATTCTTCAGGAGTTAGGCTGTATTGAGTTAACTCTTGCTTGACGCGATCGGGTTGAGCGCCTTCTTTATCAATCTTATTGATTGCGACGACAATGGGTACTTCTGCTGCTTGGGCATGACTGATCGCCTCAACCGTCTGGGGTTGAACGCCATCATCAGCGGCAACCACTAAGATGGCGATGTCCGTCACTCGCGCTCCTCGCGCCCGCATCGCCGTAAAGGCTTCGTGACCTGGGGTATCTAGAAATACGACTTGCTGCATTTGCCCGTTTTGTTCGACATCGACGTGGTAAGCACCGATGTGCTGGGTAATGCCTCCAGCTTCGCCCTGTGCCACTTTTGTTTTGCGGATGGCATCGAGCAAAGTCGTTTTTCCGTGGTCTACGTGACCCATAATTGTTACGACTGGCGGACGGCGCTGGAGATTTTCCAAGTCTGCCGCATCGAGCATTTCTGTAACTTTACGGGCTTCTGCTTCTGGCTCGGCAGTTTCTACCTCTACGTCTAGTTCTTCCGCCACCATTTTAATCGTGGCAAGATCTAAACTTTGGGTAATACTAACTGCTATCCCCTTCATGAACAGAATCTTGACAATTTCTGTATCTGGAGTTGCTAAACTCTCAGCTAGTTCTTGCACGGTGAGATTGCCCATGACGATCACTTTTTCTGGGCGTTCGCGTTTCTGTTCTGGTTCGCGGCGACGGTTATTTTCTCGTGCTTGGCTAAACTTTTTGCTTCTAACTACACTAATGGCAGCAGGCTGCGGCTGTCCTGGGCGAGCTGCTGTTTTCTGTTTCGGCGGACGAGCTATAGACAGGCTAACTTGAATTGGAGTATCGCTATCTCCGTCCTCCTCATCGTCAAAGTCTTCTTCGTCATCCAAATCGACTATAGGCTTGAGACGTTTGGTTTTTACACCTGCCTTCGTTGCCTTTGCGTCTTGTCCTTCGTCTATCTCCTCTTCTTGCCATTTTTTGCCACCTTTACCCACTGGACGCGGCATGGGGCGTTTGAGGATTGGCTTGTCATCCACACCGATTTCGGCGATTTCTTCCGTTCCCGGTAAAGCTTCTGCCCCATCTGGTTTAGAGCGGTCTGGTGCTACTGCTTCGCCTGCCCTCACTGGCTTAGGTCTTTGCAGTTCCAGCACGGGTTTAGGTCTAGCTGGCGTGCTTTCCGGGCTAGCAGCTGCCTCCTGCGAACGACGCATTGGTTTTTCGACTCTATCTGCCTTCGCCACTGGACGATTGGCTGCGCGATCGTCTTGCTCTCGCTTGAGAATTGGTCGCTCCGGTCGTTCCGATCTCTCCAGGCGCTCCGCTCGCTGTGGTGGCGACGATGGTAGTCCGGCAGTTTCATCCACATCGTCGTCTCTTACCCCGGATGGTCTAGGGGGTGGTGTTGACAGCTTGGGTGATTCTGGTGGTCTGGATTTATTTGTAGGTGTTGGATTGTCGCCCCGCTCGCTTTGGGTTGTAGGCTGAGTTTCTACTGCCTGCACTGGCTTTTGTGCTTCGGGACGGGTTGGCGCTGTTGTCGGTCGCACGGGTGAATTAGAAGCGGTCGGACGAGCTGGAGGTTGAGGTGCTACGGCAACAGAAGGTTCTGGGGGGTTAGGACGATCGGGGTTGTGCTTTGGTTTGCGAATTTCCAAGATTTGCTGTTTGTGAGGCACGACAGGTTTTGGTTTAACTTTGTTAGTGGCTGGTTGAGGATGTGCCTTGTAGCTGTTGGCATGACCTTCTCTACCAGCAGTGACGGGGTTGGCAGCTTGTTTTTCTGCTGCTTGTCTGATTCGCTCTGCTTCTTCTTCGCTAATAGTGCTGCTATGACTTTTCACTGCAATATTAAGCCGATCGCAAATGGCTAATATTTCCTTGTTATCCAAATTCAATTCCTTTGATAGATCGTAAATTCTGACTTTGCCGTTGTTCATCCATTCTTCCCCTTGTACCTACCAGCTATAACTGGATGGTTGCCCGATTTACAACATCTCCATCCTCCGATTTTTGTATATTCGTTTACTGTTTGAATTGCGGTTCTTGCCTCCAAATGATATAACAGAGAAGCTTTGTATTTGGCTTAACTCCCTACTTTGCTAGGGTTAGCAGGTGTTAGCGTGCTTGTGTTTTTTGCTTGTGTTTTTTGCTGGCGCTCCAACTTGAGGAAATCCGGTCGCAACTTTTGGTTGTCGATCTACTACTAGGATATTTTGACCCATATATTATTTTGGCATCAAGTTAGGTTTGCAGAAATTACCAGCTGCAAATTCCTTAACCTGTCAATGGGAATGCCGATGTGTTTGTAGGCTTGATGCTCGTTCGCTCTCGTTAAGTTCAAGGAGTGGGTAAGTATAAGGGGTTGTACATATCGCTGCTATCTGGCTCTGTCACCTGGTTCCGTACCTATGGTTCTGTAACTAGGCGCTGCAATAGAGTTTGATAAAGCACCTCTGAGACTGTCTTGACCTTGAGCGATCGCCCCAAGCGGTTTTTCTTTTGCGCCACTTGTAGACAGCTTGCTTGGGGACAGATGTAAGCAGAACGCCCCATGCCCCAATCTAATTGTAACTCTCCCGAGTCGCGATCGCGGACAATGCGCCAAAACTCCGATTTTAATGCCACGCGACCGCAGCTGATACAACGGCGATAGTTAGGTTTCATCAACAGGAGGGGGTTGGGACGGCGAAGAGAGCTTCAGGGGCAGTTACCAAATCACAAGTCACGAGTCACAAATCACAGTTCGTTAGTCGCCGATTCTTCTAGCTCCTCAGATGTTTCCAGTTCTTCATCCAATTCTTCGCCAGTGTCATCTACTGTTTCTATCATGTCTTCTAGTTCTTCCTCTGCTAATTCTTCCTCTAACTGTGCGGCGGCTTGTTGTCTAGCTGCTGCCGCAAATTTAGCATCTTCAGCGGCGTAATCGTATTTATCGCGGTCTTTGATGTCAATTTTCCATCCTGTCAAACGTGCGGCTAGACGGACGTTTTGTCCTTCTTTACCAATTGCCAAACTGAGTTGATCTTCTGCCACCAATACGTGAGTCTGTCGAGTTTCCGGGTCCATCAACCGTACTTCATCCACCCTAGCCGGACTCAAAGCATTGGCAATATAAGTAGCTGGGTCAGGCGACCAGCGAATCACGTCGATTTTTTCTCCTCGTAATTCGTTGACTACGACTTGAATTCGCGACCCTCTCGCGCCAATACATGCCCCTACTGGGTCTACATCTCGGTCTAGGGTGTCGACAGCAATTTTTGTCCGAGGACCGACATGCCTGGAGGGAGGATTGGCTTCCCTGGCTACAGCGACAATGCGGACGACCTCATCCTCTATTTCCGGCACTTCATTCGCAAATAAATACACGACTAGACCAGCATCAGCCCTGGAAACCAATAACTGTGGACCTCGATGCTGTCCCTGCAAGACTTTCTTGAGATAAACCTTAAAAGTAGCATTGGCGCGATAATTATCGTTAGGTAGTTGCTCCCGCTTGGGTAATTCTGCTTCGACTTCTGGCTGACCGAAGCTGCTACTAACCGCCATAATCACTGACTGTCGCTCAAACCGTAGAACTCTGGCTTGCAGTACGGTATCTTCTATATCTTGAAATTCCTCTTGGATCATTTGACGCTGCTGATCGCGGAGTTTTTGCGACAAAACTTGTTTTGTCTGCATCGCTGCCATGCGTCCAAACTCTTCTTTATCTGGAGTCACGTCAACTAGCACGGAATCGCCAATTTGAGCTGCATCCCCTGCAAATTCTTGCACGTCTTTGAGGGAAATCTCGTGGTCGGAGTTGGTGACTTCTTCGATAATCGTTTTAGTTGCTAGAACTCGAAAGCCTTGTTCTTCAACATCCAACTCTACTTCAAAGTTGTCAAAATATTCTTCTTCAAAATGCTTTTTGTCTAAATTTTGCGCTCGCCGATAGCGCTCGTAGCCTTTTAGCAAAGCTTCTCTCAGGGCGTTTTGTACCGCATTCCGAGGTAAATTCCGTTCGCGGCTGATGCTTTCAATTAATTCTTTTAGACCAGGTAGGCTAACCATTGACATAATATTTAAACCTCTTGTTTTGCAGGGAGCAAAGAGCGGGAAGCAGGGAGCAGAGAATTAATTATGAATTGCGAATTGCGAATTGCGAATTCCAAATTGCAAATTGCGAATTTTTCCCCACCCCTAGTCCCTAACTCCTGACCTTTTTATTTAGTGGCGCTCGTCCAGTTGTACCCTGGTGATGAGAGAGCGGGGAATGGCGATCGCCCGACCTTTTTGATTCAAAAACACCGCTGTTTCATCGCGCTTAATTAATTGACCCGTCCACTCTGTATGACCTTCATAGGGTTCGGATAAGGTGACGATCGCAGGGAATCCTTTAAAAGAGACAAATTCTCGATCTGCAACCAGCTGGCGCGATATCCCAGGACTAGAAATCTCCAGCACGTAAGCATCAGGAATGACATCTGCTGTATCTAGCGTTGCTTCTAAAGCGCGGCTCATGCGTTCGCAGTCATCTAGTCCGGTGTCTTGCTGTGGATTGCGGATGTCCACGCGCAGCACTGGCGGACGATGGTTTGTATGGAAAACGACATCAACAATTTCCAATCCTAGATCTTCTGCTACAGGTGAGGCGAGTTCAATGATTTGAGGAATTAAGGGATGAGCCATTGTTCAGACATAAAAAAAGCGGGGTTGACACCCACTTCCTGAGAAACAGTAATTTTTCCAGAAAGTTTAAAGGCGAAACAAAATCGTTCCGCCCTTACATTTGAGTTTAGCGCATTAATTAGGGGTGAGGAGCGAGGAGCGAGGAGCAAGAGAATGAGACAAGGGAGAGGGGGAAGTGTGGGGAGTGTGGGGAGTGTGGGGAGAGGGGGAAGAACGTTTTTCCCCCTTGTCCTCCTCACCCCTCACTCCTCACCCCGCTTTAGCAGCCGAGTTTGTTCCATAATTTGCTCGACATCCTCTTGTGCTAGTCTGCGGACGTAGTTGAGTTTGACTTCTTCTAAAAAGTCAGAAATCAAAAATTGAATGCGTTCTAAGGTATGTTTTTCCTGCATTTGCGTACCTAAAGCTTGGCTGAAGTGTTGAGTTAGCTGGCGGGAAATTTTTGCCCCAACCGGATCTTCCACGGCTTTGACGATCGCGATATAAAAATTTTGGGCAATGGAGGTCGCTAGTTGCTGGCTCAGCGTGTGGGGTAAGTTGCCGACTCCTGGTAGATTATGGATGCTGCGATAGAGAGGGGATTGGTCGAGGGTGCTTTCGATGCTGTGGCGTAAAATGGCAATGATATCTGGTTCGATTTGGGGGAAGACTTGGTAGACGAGGACGTTGACGACCAGAGAAGCGATCGCCTCAATTTCGTTAATATTATTTAAATCTATGTATGGTTGGCGCTTAGAGCTGGCGGATAGCCAATTTGTTAACTCTCCCCGTCGTACCGAAACTTGTAACTGATTAATAAATTGAATTAAAACGACTTCGGTAATTTCCTGCGCCAAACTGGCGACAAATCCTTGAGTCGCTTGTCGTCGGACTGGTTCTAAATTTAATAATTTTGCTTGGTGCAAGCGAATTGTTACCGGAATAATTCGCAGCCACGTCCAGCGTAAAAAAGGTAACAGCTCGAAGGGAACGATGAGCAAAATGTCATACCATCGCCATAACATCGCATCTCGCCATTTCAAACCGACGTGACGGCGGCTGATGGTAAAAGTGCGGATGAGAAATTCTAAGCCAAACAGGGCGATAAAATAAGAGTCGATGCGCCAGAATTCATCAGTGAATTCGCCATTCTCGCCGATCGCGCGATAATAATTTGTGGCAACTAAAGGGCGGATACTGCGATTGAAAAAGTTAATCTCTTGTTGCCACCCAGCCTTGAGTAAATATTCTTGACTCCAAAAAATATTAAAAGCAGTACGCGAAGATGCTTCACCGATGCGATCGCGCATTCGATTTTTAATTCTTTCTAGCGTACCAGTCTTATTTGCTAAGGCAAACGGATTAGTTTCAATAATGTCACTACTGTAGCGGCGCAGTTGCTCTAACAAGGCTGCTGTCTGGGGTGACTGCAATCCTGTTTGACTCACCTGTTGTTCTAAGGCATTGACTAGCTTTAAATACTGCTGAGTTTCGCGGTGCGGCTCAATGCCTTTAATTGGATCGTAAATTGTTGTAACTTCAGGAATGCGGTTGAGGTAAAAATCGCGCCAGGGGACATAGGTGAAGTCAAAAATGACTAGACCAAAATTTACCGTAGCTGCGATCGCCATTAACCGCTCAAACCACAGATGGAAACGCCGTTTGGAAAAGTCAAAAGTCAAAAGTTAAATGTCAAAAATTAGGAGACAGGAGATAACAGTGGCAGTCAGGAATGAGAACTAACTCCGCTCTAACTAGCAACCACCAACTACCCATTACCCATTACCGTTACAACCTGCGTGTCTTCTAGATCTTACCAGTAGTATTAATAACGAATGCGGGGATCGATGGAGGCATTGAGAATATCAATGATGATGCTGGCAAGCACGACGATCGTACCAAAAAATACTAAAATCCCTTGAACGGTAGGATAATCGCGCAAGGAAATTGCTTCGTAGAGGCGGTTGGCTAAACCAGGCCAAGAAAATGTCACCTCAGTTAAGATTGCTCCACCTAATAAAGAGGCGAAAGTCAGCCCCATGATTGTAATTACGGGAATTAAAGCATTTTTTAAAGCATGGGCAAATAAGATCCGTCGTTCGGGAATTCCCCTAGCACGGGCAGCTTCTACATAGTCAGCTTTAAGAGTATGTTTAAGGTTGACGCGAACGATGCGCTCGAAAATTCCCGATAGTAACAACCCTAACGTCAAACTCGGCAGCAATAGGTAATAGATAGCACTGAAAAATTGGGTGACATTGCCGCTCAACAGACTATCAATAGTGTAGAGTCCTGTAAAACCTTCAGGCGCGGGTATAGAAGTCGGAAAGCGCGTTCCCAAGGGAAACCACCCCAACTGTACCGCAAATACCAACTGCATTAACATTCCTACCCAGAATAAGGGTAAGGCATAAGTGATAATCCCAAATAATCGCCCCCCTACATCTAACCAAGAATTAGGGCGGGAAGCAGCTAGCATTCCGACGCTAATTCCAATGATGAGCGCAAATGCCATGCTAAATATGGCTAATTCTGCCGTGGCGGGAAAGTGCTGTCCGATGGTTTGCCAAACGGATTCCCCTTGAGTCGTAATGGAACTACCGAGATCGAAACGCAAAAGACTACCAATGTAACGGATGTATTGAATTGGCAAAGGATCGAGTAGCCCTAACCGTTGCCGATATTCTTGCTTGACGCTTTCTGGGGCGCGTCCTCCTAACACAGCGTCGACGGGATCGCCAGGAGTTGCTCTTAACAACAAAAATACCACAGTCACGATCGTCCACAGCATGAGTGGTGTCAGCAGCAATCGAGCCAGAATGTAATATTGCAGAGATTTTGAGCGAGACATATGAGGGATAAGGGAGCAGGGAGCAGGGAGCAGGGGGATAAGGGAGAATTAGCTACCGATCGCTGACTTAAGATCGGGGAAGAACGATTAGTCAGCAATATCTTAGATCGGCAACTGCCATTAATGCTAATATTCCGTCAGGGAAAGGCGATCGCCACGAACTGCTATCTTATGGATAAAGTTGCTAGAACTCCAGCTAGGTGCGAACGTGCTAAGTTTTGGCGACAGCCGGAATTTGGGAATTTGGAGTTACTTAGAGCAACTTATATTACTCATGCTTTCTGCCGACACATTCACGAAGCTTATACTATCGGTGTCATCGAACAAGGGGTAGAAAAGTTTACTTACCAAGGCGAAATGCATTTTGCCCCTGCTGGTACGGTAGTGATTGTCAACCCTGGTGAGGTGCATACGGGAAGTGCGGGAGTCGAGAATGGTTGGACATATCGCGTGTTGTATCCCGATGTGAGTTTATTGCAACAAGCTGCGGCTGAGGCTTTTGTGGGGCGACAGGTTATGCCTTATTTTCCGCAAGCCGTGATTGACGATCGCCAGCTTGCTCAACAGATCTTACAACTACACCAAAGTTTAGAAACTTCGCCGTCGCAGTTAGAAAAAGATACACGCTGGCTGGGGGCGCTAGTGAAACTGATTCAACGTCATGCAGGCGATCGCCCTACACTGAAACAAATAGGTAGAGAAGACCAGCCAATTGTACGGATTAAGTCATATTTAGAATCGAATTCTACAGAAAATATTTCTTTAGATAAGCTTGCCGCGATCGCCAATCTCAGTCCGTTTTATTTATTACGAACATTTCGCGATCGCATTGGTATGCCACCTTACGAATATTTAACTCAAGTGCGGGTGGCAAAAGCAAAAAGGCTGTTATCACAAGGATATGCGATCGCGCAGGTGGCGCAACAAACGGGTTTTGCCGATCAAAGTCATTTAACCAGGCAATTCAAGCGTTTTGTTGGAGTCACGCCAGGGAAATATAGTAAACCAGTCGGATAATACCATCACTTCGCGCTCTAGGCATTTATGGCAAGTGAGAGAGACGAGCTGCTGATAATAATGTTCCGGACAGTCAATATTGTTATGTTGTGACTACCGATCGCGGAAATTGGCGCACTAAAGCCGAAAATACCGGACAGGGGCGACTGTTATCTAAATTTTCAGGTTTGCTCCAGGTGAAAGGTGCTTTTTGTGCCGCAGAAATCCACAGTAACCGTTTGGCGCGAGTGATGGCAACATAAAGTAAGCGAAACTCTTCTGCTGTCTTGAGTTGTTTTGCCTGTTCCCACGCCGTAGCAACATCGGGTAAGGGAAATTGTTCGTGCAAGGCAGCACGGATTTGGGCGCGGGCAACTTCTGCAACGGTGAAATCTCCCAAAAAATGAGATTGAGGTAAAACGCGCAGATTTCCAGGAATTGTATTTTCGTGTAAAAACGGAATGAATACGCAGTCCCAATCCAATCCTTTAGCTTTGTGCATGGTAATAATTGTCAGTTGCCCAGGACGGGTATAACGTGCCTCGGAATCTTCCGCGTCCACCGCTTCAAATCGTTCTGAATTGACAATTTCGCTCAGCACTATCAGCATTGCAGCCAAATTATTGTTGCCATTACCAGCAAGTTGTTGCTGCACTCGTTCCGCCAGCTTATCTGCTGTCGCGAGTTCTGCTTGGTCGTAATTCAGAGTTAAGGCAAGAAAGGAAATTAATTGATAGGGAGGTAACTCCATTCGAGCGCGGAGCAGGCTGCGGCACAAATGACTTGCTTTTTGAGCTGGTTCGGGTTGAGGTGCGTCTAAAGGACCAGGATACAGAAATTGTTCGGGAATGGTTGCCAGCGCATTCAAATCTTGCGGCTGGATTAACTGACGTTGTACCAAAACTTCCAAGGCAGCTTTGAGATAGTCGGGGGAGTGGGGACGGTCGAGGAATTGCAGCAGCGCCAGCACTTCCACGGGAACTTGAGAGTGGCGATCGCTTTCCGACACCTCATACACTACGATATTATGCTCTTGGCAAATCGGCGCGATCGCTTCAGCCAGCCATCGTCCCTGTCTGTTTTCCCTGACTAAAACAGCCATCCGCAGACTGTTCGGCGTTTCTGTGGTGGGTGTTTCTCCATTCGATCCTGCTTGATATAATGCCACTACCCGCCGACCAATCAATTCTGCCGTGTGATGAATATCGCGAGGCGTATGCAACTCCAACCCCCCACCAATCGGCGCAGGATTAGCATCCGGCTGTGGGTCATCTAAGCTAACCGGATGAATCGTCTGCTCTCGAAATGGCAGTGGTGCGTGGCTAGTGGTTAGTGGCTGGTGGCTAGAATTGCTCCCTTGTCTCCCTTGTCCCCCTTGTCCCCTTCTTCCCTGCTCCCTACTCCCTGCTCCCTGCTCCCTACTCCCTGCTCCCTGCTCCCTTCCATTCACCCATTCCAACATAAAGTTAGCTGTGGCAATGACAATCCTAGTACTGCGTCCTGCCATATCCATCGTTGCCAAACGTTGTTGCTGCTGGCACTCTTCGCAGAAGCGACGAAAATAAATTGGGTCGGCAGGGGTAAAGGTAGAATTAATTGCTTGGTTGGGGTCGCCAACTCGAATTAAATTCGCTGGTAAATCTGGGTTTTCTGGATCTTGTGCCAGAATTTCTAAGAGTTTGGTTTGCAGGGGTGAAGAGTCCTGAGCTTCATCTTCAAATACGGCAAAAACTTGCTTTTGTTCGTTGCGTCTGGCGCTAGGATTTTCTAGTACCCGTAGCGCTGCCAAAATCATGTCGTCGTAGTCGATTAAATCGCGCGATCGCATTAAATTCTGATACTGTTCGTACAATCCGGCAGCGACGGTCAAAATTTCATATTCATCTGTTGCCTGTTCGCCCAACACTCGCAACTGTTGCGGTTGATATCCAGAGCTTTTCGCTTCGTGAATGACTAAATAAGCTAATGCTGGTAGGACTTCTGTCCGCAATACCGACTGTCGCCGTAAGCGTTCTGTTTCTTCGCCGTCAAATTGCCTACCTTCGAGTAACCGAGAATACAAGCGGGAATTAGCAGCAATCCACTGTTCTACACAAGTCCGAATCAAGCGGTGGCTCTGATTGGGCGTGATTAACGTCGCGTTATCCAACGGCAGTCCCGACAAGTCAGGATAGCGGCTGGCAATATTCAGCGCCAAACCGTGTAGGGTATTGACAGTGAATCCTCTTGGTGGTATGGATAATTCTTCTCGTAAATACCGGCGAATCTTGCCTTTAATGTTTGCAGCCGCAGAACGAGTAAATGTAACAACTACGATCGCACGTTTGGCGTGTAACTGATAGCGGGCGATCGCAATTGCCGTTGCTGCTGCCATTCCCGTCGATTTTCCTGCTCCTGGGACTGCCGAGACTGCCAACTGTCCCCCTTGCCAATCTGCCATTTGTTGCTGTCCTGGGCGCAAGCTGTTGCGGAGTTGTTCCCAGTTTGCGGGAGTCGGGAGTCGGGAGTCGGGAGTTGGAATGGATAATTGGTCGGTTAGGTTGGCTTCTGGCATAGGGGATACGCGGATTTTGGCTCTCGATCCCCTAGTTTCCCTCTAATAGCAGGTGGTGCCCCCTTTTTAAGGGGGTTGGGGGATCGACTGCTTAACTCTTGCTAGATATCTAAATCTACAAAGAGATCGAGTTTCATAATTGTAATTTTTCAATATAAGCCTAGATTGTAGTTGGTTGACAAGTATATTGCAGTATTTGTAAGAGAGGCGATCGCGCTTACCATGTGGTGAGAATTAGGGATAGCGATCGCTTTTTGTCTCAGGTTGCGATGCGATCGTATTTCATTGAAATTCTGTTCTGGATAAAATCCTAGCTAAGGTAGATATACAGAAAAATTCCGGATAATGTCCTAGATAGGGTAGTTATACGGAAGGATTCTGGATAACCTCCTAAATGAGTAGTTAGGCGGACAGTTTCTGCATAATAAATAGTTAGCTTGCTGATTTGTCGTTAGGACAAAAGGTTACACATGTAATACAATGTGCTACACTACAGGCGAGAAGTAGTTTGGTGCGACTGTATGCAAGTTTTGTTACCCTATGGTGAGGATGCTCTTGTCGAGCTAGAAGACAACTACGGCTTGAATTCTATTGAAGCAGTGGAAAAAGTTATCATTCATCATCTTCAGAGACAGTACTCGTTTCAAGTCGTCTCGATCGAAGAATTACAAATTTGTACAGGGATGGCAGCAAAACTGAGAGCGGATGACGAGATTTACTACCTCAAATTTAGTTCTCACGAGATCCACAAAGCCCCAGACCAACTTTTCCCTTGGTTAGATTATGCTCGAAAGCAAGGAATCCCGCTCCCTGAAATTATTCCTGCAACGAATGGCTGTTGGTATCTATCTCCCTTGCAAGACTCTGATTACGATGTGGTCTATCTCATGCGTGAGGTTCCAGGAAAACCAATCGAGCAAGTGAGCAAACCCGTGTTGAGTCAGTTTGCTGAGGCAATGGCGCAGTTTCATCGAATTGGATTCAACTACTCCCAGCCAGTGCAAGGGGATGATTATGCAACTTGGGCAGACGTAAAGCAGCAGGAAAATCTAGATGAATTACGGAATGACCTACAAGATCGCCCGTTCATTTCGCAAGAACTGGTCACAGAAGCGATGCAAGTCATTGAAGACATACCCGTTTGCACTATGCCTCAAACCATGATTCATGGGGACTTTCGATTTTGTCATGTGTTCTTTGAAGACAATACGTTAAGCGGCATTATCGATATGGATGAGTCAACGCAGGGAGAGCGATTGCTTGATTTGTGTTACGGACTCGCAAGTGGGTCTGCTCCAGAAGAAGGGAGTTTACTCACCTTTGAGCAACTGCAAGACACTTTATTGATCTATGATCGGAGCCTGCCGCTGAATGAACAAGAGCGATCAACGCTTAAGGGAATGTTCGCTTACATGTTTCTGGCAACCCTATGTCACTTGTCCTACAGTAACGGGACGGAGCAAGGGATTAACGTGACACAAGAGCTTTTGCGATCAATCCTTAGCACCTCTGAGCAGGGATTGCTGCGTCGTGTGTAGTTGACGCAAGCTAACAATCCGCTTGCACACCGACCGTATCAAGATGGTTGGTTGAGTCCTAAAAGTTACTAGCCGCCGCTGAACCGAGCCGTTGAACTGCTCTGTTCCTTAGTAGGGACAGTGCTTTGATGCTATCTCTGAGTTCCTAATGTTGTGATAGACTCAGCATCAGATGAGTAGTCTATAGCAAGTAATGCCTGTACAAACGAAAGCTCAAGTACTGGCTCTCCTTCAGAAATCTCAGCAGGAGTTACAACACTTTGGAGTTAAACGTTGCGGCGTTTTCGGCTTGTTTGCCCGTGACACCGCAATTCACGCTTAAAGTGATGTCGATATTTTAGTTGCTTTTGAGCCAGACCAGAAAACGTTTGATAACTTTATATACCTATCCTTTTTTCTAGAAGATCTTTTCGGTAGAGCAGTTGACCTCATCACTATCGAATCATTAAGTCCTTACATTGGTCCGCAGATTTTGGATAAAGTCGAGTATGTCTCCGTCGGCTCGTGAATATTTGCAGCATATTGTTGATGAAACGACCTACATCATCACAAATTCTACGAGTATAGACAAGGCAAGAGTAGTAGGATCTGTTATTTAACGCACCCTACTTTAACAGGTGGTAATACCCCTTCCAATATGGCTGAGTGTAGTTTGTTAGACTGAAAGTCTAAAGTGTCAGTAAATCCTCAACAAGGACGCTCAAGCCCGATGATGCTATCGACGTATCCGAGTAGCCTACTGCTATCGAGAGAACTGCCTAACCTGGACTATAAATTAAAACGCGATCGCTTTGATGAAACTTGGGAAGCACCCCTCGCTACCCTACTTGGTTTAGGACGAGCAGCAGGTGCAGATTTTGTAGAATTTTTCTTGGAACGAGTTAACTATATTAATTGTTTAGCAGAAGACGACACGATCGCCAGCATCTCCCCAAGGTTATCCACTGGTGCAGGGGTGAGAGTGTTTCGCGGTAAGGCTGATTGCTATGTCAGCACCAACGATTTAACATTTAACGGACTCAAAGCCGCTTTAGAAAAAGGACTTTCCATTCTAGGGTTGCAACTTCCAGCACCCAGCGCCTACATCCCTGCGATTAATTTAGAACTGCTGCGAGACTACGCCACGACTAAAGGTAAAGATGGCTGGTTTGCTAGCTGTAGTTCGATCCGCGAAATGGGAGAAGTGCTGCTAGATGCCAACCAACAGTTACAACTCAAAGCCAACCACGTCCAATCGAGACGCGCTACCTATTTCCGCGACTGGCAAGAAGTCTTAGTTGCTTCCAGTGATGGCACGTTTGCAAGAGACATCCGTTTGACACAATCGGTAGGATTTAACCTATTATGTGCGGATGGCATCCATCGGACTTCCATCGGACAACGGGCAGGTAGCACTAGCGATCCTAATTTTCTCAGAGCGTGGGATTACAAATCAACCGCCGAGGAAGTGGCAGAATCGGCAGGTAAGATGTTGTATGCCGATTACGTAGAATCGGGTACGTATCCAATCGTGATGGCAAATCAGTTTGGTGGTGTTATCTTCCATGAAGCTTGCGGACATTTATTAGAAACCACCCAAATCGAACGCAAAACCACTCCTTTTGCTGACAAGAAGGGTGAAAAAATCGCTCATGAAAGCCTGACTGCATGGGATGAAGGACTGTCAGACAGTGCTTTCGGCACGATTGATATGGACGATGAGGGAATGCCAGCCCAACGGACATTATTGATCGAAAATGGAATTTTGAAAAACTTCTTGAGCGATCGCGCTGGTTCCCTACGTACCGGACACCCTAGAACAGGTAGCGGACGCAGACAAAGCTATACCTACGCCGCCGCCTCGCGAATGCGCAACACTTACATCGCACCAGGTAGCTATACCAATGAAGAAATCTTTGGTTCGATTGACAAAGGAATCTACTGCAAGAAGATGGGTGGTGGTAGCGTCGGCGCGACGGGACAATTCAATTTCGCGGTGGAAGAAGCTTACCTAATTGAAAATGGCAAAATTACCAAACCCCTCAAAGGTGCTACTTTGATTGGTGACGCACAGGAAATTATGAATAAGATTTCTATGTGTTCCCAGGATTTGGGATTAGCGGCGGGTTTCTGCGGTTCTGTTAGCGGTAGTATCTACGTTACTGTCGGACAACCTCATATCAAAGTGGATTCGATTACCGTTGGTGGAAGATAAGAATTTTATCGCGCAAAGACGCAGAGGCGCAAAGGATGCTTAGCGTCTTCGCTACGCCAGTCGCACGGCAGTCGCTACAACGGGGGGAACCCCCGCACGGCACTGACTCGTCTTTGCGCGATCGCAATTTAAGAAGATTAAGAAAGAGTATGACAAATATTCAGGAACTTGCAAATTACGTTCGAGATAGTGCTGGTAAAATTGGCGTTCAAAAATTTGATATTTTCGGTTCTTCTGTTGATGAAACCAGCGTGCAGGTAGATTCAGGCGAACCGAAACAAGTCAAAGCCTCAAATCGTTCTGGGGTGACGGTGCGGGTGTGGAATGAAAACAATACCGTAGGAGTCACCAGCACGACTGACGTGTATCCCGAAGGCATCGAACTCGCTTTGAAAACTGCCTATGAAGCAAGTTTCTTTGGGGTCAAAGAAAATGTACCAGATTTTAGCCCAGAAGCGTTAGCGAAGCTTAACGAAGTTATCGCGCCAATTCCTGCTGATACAGAAATTACAGCACCCCAAGCGCCTGTAGCTAAGTTAATTGAAACCCTCATCTCGGCTGAAAAAGAACTCTTGGCTGCCCATCCCGCGATCGCAGGCGTACCCTACAATGGTTTATCGCAAAGAGATCTCGATCGGTTTTATCTCAATAGCGAAGGTGCGACACGTCATGAAGCGCGCTCCTATGCTTCGATCTATCTTTATAGCAAAACCGACGAAGAAGGGAAAAAACCCCGTTCTGCTGGCGCATTTCGCGTTAGTCGCAATTTACAAAACTTAGATATTCAAGCTTGTCTGAGAGAAGCAGCCGAAAAAACTATCAGTCACCTGAATTACGAGAAAGTCAAGTCTGGTAAATATCGCGTTGTCTTCTCTCCTGAAGCTTTCTTAAGTTTGCTGGGTGCTTTTTCCAATCTCTACAACGCTCAAAGTATTCTAGATAGACAAAGTCTGTCTACACCAGAATCTATTGGCAAGCAAATTGCCTCACCCCTGCTTTCAGTATGCGATGATGCATTGCATCCCGAAAACATAGCTGGAGAAACGTTTGACGGTGAAGGTACGCCTACTCGTCGCATCTCAATTATTTCTGATGGAGTATTAAGAAATTTTCTCCATAGCGCAGGTACGGCAAAACGCCTAGACGCAAAACCCACCGGACACGCTAATATTGGCGCAAAGGTGACGGTTAGTCCTCATTTCTATCACGTTTTTTCCAACCAGCCAGCAATTCAAACATACAACTTAGATACGGCTGAGAACGTCATTTTTATTGACGATTTACATGCCTTGCACGCCGGGGTCAAAGCTTTGCAAGGTTCTTTCTCCCTCCCCTTCGATGGTTGGGTAGTTAACAATGGCAAGCGGACGAGTATCGAATCTGCTACTGTGGCGGGAGATTTTCTGGAAGTGTTGCAGTCAATTATTTTCGTCGAACCAGAGGCAGAATTAACACCATCTGGGGTTTGCCCTCGGATTTGGATCGATAATTTATCAATTACTGGGGAATAACCAATTTCTGTAGGGGCGTACATCTGTACGCCCCTACTTAGCGCGAATTTCTTGAGAATATATCTCAAGTAAGATTTAAATAAATAGCTTTATATGAGAGTTTATAGCTTAGCATAGCAATCGGAGGGAAAGTGAAATATGGTCGCAACTTTAGACGATACCAAGCGTAGAGCGATCGCAATGGAACTAGCAGATTTAAAAGCCCTACAAGAGTTGCTAATTAGCAATGAAGAGAAACTGATTCCATCTGTCAGTAGCGATAAAGAAATTAGCGATCGCTTAAACGATTTTCTCAGAGACGATAGGCAAAATTTGACTGTCATTAACGAAGTGATTGCTAAGTTTGGTGGTGGTTCTGTTGGGCATAGAGATACAACGGGGCAATATGTAGAGCAAGTCAACCGTTTAATGGATGGCAACGAACTATCTTTGTATCAAAAAGTCTCTGCTCACGAGCGGATCAAACACCAAGCTGTTATGACTGGATTGATTATTCACAAAGCGTCTCAGGTGACAGGGGAAGATGTCAAGGATGCGATCGCGCCTCTTAACCAAGTCAACTTTGAAAACCGCGCCCACCAAGAGCAACTGAAAGGAATTTTAGAGGTTTTGGGAACCCGCGAACTAACGGGTAAAGATCCAGATCAAAGCGTTTGGGCAAGAACTCAAGATGCAGTTGCTGCTTTGCGAGGCGTATTTGACGGTTTGACGAAGTAGGCGATCCCCCCACCCCCCTTCAAAAGGGGGGCTTCGATCCCCCCAACCCCCCTTCCAAAGGATTAGAGTTTGGTTACATGTCATTTGTAGGGGCGCACAGATGTGCGCCCCTACAGGCATCTGCTAAAACTTTTCAATTAAGCACTCGGCAATGCGGCGGGCTGCACCTAGTTTACCCATGCGACGTATGCCGTTCTCAGCGATAGATTGTAGCTTTTCGGGGTTAGAGAGTAAAGCCGCGATCGCATCACCAACTTGGTGAGGGTTTTGGACGAAAGTAATCGATTCCCCAAAATGACGGCTTTGTGCCTCAGCAAAAGCATAGGTAAATTGCGGTCCTTGACCGGGCATGATAATTGCAGGTTTGCCCAGTCCGATGAATTGTTCTGTCGCTGTTCCTGCCATGGCGATCGCAATTTGGGCTTGGTGTAAGCAGTCGTTGTAGGCGTGTTGAGTTAAGATAACAAATGCATTTTTTTGTTGAAATGTCAATTTTTTTGGTAGATCCCCCCAACCCCCCTCAACAAGGGGGGCTTCAGAGAATCCAGTTTTTACGAGCGCTTGACAAAAAGGCTCTAAATCGAGATGAGGGGCGATCGCAGCTAAAAATACCAATGGGCGATCGCCGAAAGTCACGATTAAATCTTTGACTGCTTGCAATATCAGTTCCCAATTTCGATAAACTTCGGGAGGACGAGAACCAGGTAGCAGCAGAATTTTTAGCGCTTGGCTTGTCTCCTCTACAAAAAGTTGAGATGGTTCGAGGCGATCCATCATGGGATTTCCCCGATCGAAGGCAGGAACGCCATGTTGTTGCAAAATTTTAGCAGTCAGGGAGTCTCTAGGAAATACCGCTCGACAGCGGCGATGGCTCATAAAATAGCGCTCCCAAGGGTGATAAATCGAACCCGACCAATGTTCTAAACGGGCAAAAGGCGATCGCCCAGGTAAAACACCATTTTCATTCCGCACGTAATATTCAGATTTAGCTGTCCCCACAAAAGCATAATTCGCTCCACTCCACCAGGCAAAGAGTAAGGGTACGATATCGCCTACAGCTAGCACTAGAGTGTGGGGTGTAGGGTGTGGGGTGTAGGGTGACAGTGACCAGTGACCAGTGACCAGTGACCAGTTAGTTATTTTATCTCCCTCAGCTCCCTCAGCTCCCTCAGCTCCCTCAGCTCTCTGCTCCCTGCACCGAAGCGCTCCCTGCTCCCTGCTCCCTGCTCCCTTCATCCATTGACGTATTGCCCTCAGCTGCTTCCCAGTCAGTTGTAACAAGCCACCTTGAATATCTCCTAGCAGTTGCCGTCCATCCATGTAAATGAAGCCACCAGAAGGCATGGTTTTTACGCTACCAATTAGGGGAATACCCAGACGAGTGTAAGCTTTACCTTCACCGACAATTGGTAAAGCAGCAATATCGAGGTTCGGACAAAGCTGCTGAAGTTCTTGCACGATCCGAACTGCAATGATATCTTCGCCGTGACCGTTACTCAAGCATAGTAACCGCGAATGAGGGGCGAGGGGTGAGGAGTGAGGAGTGAGAGAGGAAGGCGATCTATAGTCCATTTCAGTAATAAAAATTAATAAAAGAGCGAGGGAGTTGTTTAAATTTCTAGCATTGAAGAAGCGTTGTTACTAGGTCGCGAAGAAGCTATTTCGAGGCTTGTGCGTTAGTTAACAAACCATAACTTCTCAGCCAGACTAATTTGGACTAACTTAGACTGATAGATGTATGGCTTTGGATTTCACCGCTGTAGCCCTTACTGTTTCTCGTCTTTCATCTCTAAGGAAAGAATAAAACTGCACGTCACGCCGCGATCGCTTTCGCTATGCAGCAAGTAGGATTGGACGACTGGATGAGTGTACGGCTGGTAGCAGTGGTTGGTATAATCCATACTGGTTTTTTGTCGCGTGGGAGGGTGACAGGTCTATAAGTGGAACCAAGTTAAAAATTCTACATAAAAGCGATTTAGCATAGGCAAGAGGCAGAAAAATTAAGCAAGCCTAAACGTCGTGCATTAGTCTTGAGGGGAGTATGCTAGCTGGCAAAACATTACAGCGTGGGAAATATACCCTGGAACAAGAAATAGGACGGGGGGGATTTGGCATTACTTATAAAGCTACCCACCAATTTTTAGGGCAACCAGTGGTAGTCAAAACGCTGAATGAATTGCTCCGGCAAGCGCCGCAATTTGCCAAGTTTCAGCGCCAATTTCAGGATGAAGCCCGACGCTTAGCAGCCTGCGTCCACCCCAATATTGTGCGAGTCAGTGACTTCTTCATTGAGGACGGCTTGCCATTCATGGTGATGGATTATATTCCTGGGCAAACTCTTGCCAAAGTAGTGTTTCCAGATCGTCCCTTGCCAGAAACGCTGGCAATTCACTACATTCGGCAGATTGGTGCGGCATTAGAAGTCGTGCATCAGAAGAACTTGCTGCATCGGGACGTGAAACCCCAAAACATTATTTTGCGCCAGGGAACTCAGGAAGTCGTACTCATTGATTTTGGGATTGCGCGGGAATTTACTCCAGGTTCAACCCAAACTCATACCAACATGGTTTCGGAAGGGTACGCACCCATAGAACAGTATCTCGCCCATGCCCCCCGTACTCCAGCCACAGATGTTTATGCCCTAGCAGCAACGCTATACGCGATCTTGACAGCCAAAGTACCAGTTGCCGCTAGCCTGCGCGATCGCATCCCTATGCCCAACGTGCGCCAAATCAATCCTCGGTTAAGTGTTGACGTGGAACGAGCGATTATTTTGGGAATGGAGATTGAAGCTGTCAATCGACCTGCTACCGTAGCCGATTGGCTAGAACTATTGCCCCATACTTATTCCCAAAGTTTCTCAGGTGGTCTGACGGGTGGCGGGCGATCGCAAACTCATAATTCTTCGATCCCAGGTTGGCTTTCTCAGTCCAGCCAACCTGGAGTATCGGTTATGGAACCCCCATCTGTCGAGAGCGAGGAGATCCCCGCCAAACAATCTTTTTTACGCGGTTTGTGGATTGGTGGTGGTTTAGCTGCGATCGCTGGCATTGCAACTCTAGCGATCGGCACAGTTTTCCCTAAGTCTGTTCCTCAGTCACCTCAAAATTCAATACCCGCGCGCTCCAGCCAGCCTGCACCTCAGCCTACATCGCCCACCGATGCTAGATATGAGAAAAACATTACACTTCCACAAAAAGAAAACTCGCAAAAAGCAAACTCAACCGCTCCCCCACCAACTCAACCTGTAAAAAATACTACCGAGCAACAGCCAGCAGCCAATACTTCTGGGCAAAGTGGGACGCAAAATCTCAGCAGCCCCGTCAACCCAACAATTCGCTCTGGCACTCGCAGATGGAGACAAGATCGGAATAATGCTGGGCAAGGTTTTAACCGTAGAGTGAGGGCTACCTCGTCAACTAGAAATCGCTCAACTGTCACGCCTACTCAACCTAAAACCAATCCTCAACGTAACTCGACAAAGACAAATAAGAATAAATCACCTCAACCTGCACCATCCCCTACACCAAAACCAGAACAATCGCCAACATCTAAGCAGTCCCCAACCCCATCTTCGCCAACACCATCTCCATCCCCAGAACCATCACCCTCACCGCAAAACGCACCAGCGCCAGAACCATCGCCCTCACCCCAGAACGCTCAACCATCACCAGAACCATCACCCTCACCCCAGAACGCTCAACCAACACCAGAAGCCTCCCCAACAACCAACAACCAACCACCACCATCGCCAACACCAGAAGCACCAAGTCCAAATTCCCCGCCTGCAAAAGGAGGAGAGCCAATGTTGCCTAGCGATTACGAGTCTGGTAGCATTGCACCATTACCAACACCCACAGCTGCACAAACACCCCCTGCCAATCCACCACATTAAAAACCTGGTATCTATCCATGAAAATCATCCACGGTACTTGGATTCCCTCTGCCGAAGCTGATTTCATTCAAGATGGTGCATTTTACCTGTGGGTAGAAACTTCAACTGTCCAAAAACGTCGCAACACCGATCGGCGCACCCATCCTTTTCAATTGGCTTCAGCAGATCTAGAAGCCTTCTTAACTGAGCAATTGGGAATTGCCTCAGCTACTTATGGCAAGACAAACGCTCGAATTTCTACTAAATATTTTGCCTTACCAACTGCAAGCGATCGCCCCCTGCCTTCACCAGAATTAGCTAGATATCTTGACGACATCGATACAGAAAACGAAGGATTTGCTTATTGGGCGATCGCTTGTTACCTAGTTAATACCAGCGTCAAAACAGGCAGTTACAGCTATAGTCAAGTCAGTAATATTATTAAACTCCTCAACGACATTCACTTTCTAGCGTTAAATAATGCTGATGAAATTCAATTTGGTTCGGATTTAGTATTTTGGTATCACTACACCCAAGCTTTTAAAGAAATTATTCTCAAAGACCAATATATCCCAGCACTGAAATATCGCGAACTGCAAGCAACCAAAAGTAAGCGTAAACAGACAGCTAATACATTTGAAATTTATCCAGCTTGGGAAATAGTTTCCGAACAATACGATGCGATCGTCCAAAAATATGTTGATTATATGCCAGCTATCTGCACTGCGGGACGGGCAAATTCGAGCGATCGCATAGAATTTTTTACTCCAGAAACTTTGCTGCGGCACTTTTCCGAATATCTACTGCGAGACATTATAACTCATACCCCTTCCACGGCTGCATTTGATAGCTTAATCTCTGATTCCCTGCTGCAAAAATGCTTTCAATCTAACAATACTCCCCAACAAAGCGATCGCGCTTTAGTAGAATACAAACAGTGGTACGCCTGGAAAGAAAAAATTGCCCGTACCCAAAATGCTACGACTTTTGACCTCTGTTTTCAACTCCAAGAAGCGCCAGCCGATCGGGTAGATAATTGGAATATTGATTTTCTAGTAGCAGCAAAACAAGACCCATCCTTAAAGCTAACCCTAGCCGATTATTGGAGTATGAACCAAAGAACTAAAAAAACTTGGTTCAAACACTTGGGTACGGATTTTGAAGCCGATTTGTTATTGAATTTGGGATACGCAGCAAGAATGTATCCTTTACTTTGGGAAGGATTAGAAACCGATCGCCCAATTGGGTTACAACTAAGTTTGACACAAGCCTTTGAATTTCTCAAAGAAAATGCCTGGATATTAGAAGATGCAGGCTACAAAGTTATCGTTCCCGCTTGGTGGACTCCTGAAGGTCGTCGCCGTGCCAAAATTCGCCTCAAGACAGCTTCACGCGGCGCTAAATCTACAACTACAAACCAAGGATATTTCAGTTTAGACTCTCTAGTACAGTATCAATACGAATTAGCAATTGGGGGTGAGGTTGTCACGCAAAAAGAATGGCAGCAACTTGTTAATGCTAAAACTCCACTCGTACAATTTCGGGGTCAGTGGATCGAATTAGACCAAGATAAAATGCGGCAAATGTTGGAATTTTGGCAATCTCAAGCCAAAGAACAGCCGGAAATGTCGCTACTCGATTTAATGAAATTAGCAGCAACAGAAGATGAATTAGAAGTTGACCACGACGATGCTTTAGCAACAATGATGGCGAAGTTGCAAGACAAAAGTAAATTAGAACCAATTTCAGATCCGCCGCAGTTGCAAGGTGCTTTACGGGAATATCAAAAGCGTGGTGTAGCTTGGTTGCAATATTTAGAAGCTTTGGGAATAAACGGATGTTTAGCCGATGATATGGGACTGGGAAAATCGGTACAGGTGATTACCAGAATCATCAACGAAAAAGAAGCGATTTCTACACCACCAACTTTATTAATTGCACCTACATCAGTCGTAGGAAATTGGCTGCGAGAAATTGCTAAATTTGCCCCGCATTTACAAGCAATGGTACATCATGGTAGCGATCGTCTCAAAGATGAAGCTGAATTTAAAGCTACCTGTTTCAAACACGATGTGGTAATTACTTCATTTACTCTTGCTCGTAAAGATGAAAAACTTTTAAGTAGTGTAACGTGGCAGCGCATAGTAATAGATGAAGCCCAAAATATCAAAAATCCGAAAGCAGCTCAAACTCGTGCTATTTTGAAATTGCAAGCTAAACATCGACTAGCTTTAACGGGAACGCCTGTAGAAAATCGCTTATTAGATTTGTGGTCGATTTTTAATTTTCTCAATCCAGGTTATTTGGGCAAAGAAGCACAATTTCGTAAATCGTTTGAAATCCCAATTCAAAAAGATAATAGCAAAGTTAAATCAAGCAGTTTAAAGAAATTAGTCGAACCGTTTATTTTGCGGCGGGTCAAAACTGACAAATCGATTATTAATGACTTACCGGATAAAGTCGAACAAAACTTATATTGTAACTTGACAAAAGAACAAGCTTCGCTTTATGAAGCTGTCGTAAAAGATGTCTCGAAGCAAATTGAAGAATCTGAAGGAATTCAACGCAAAGGTTTAATTTTATCCACTTTATTGAAACTCAAACAAGTCTGCAATCATCCAGCACAGTTCTTGCAAGATGGGAGCGAATTTTCCCCAGAGCGATCGCACAAATTCAGCCGTTTGGTAGAGATGGTAGAAGAGGCGATCGCTGAAGGAGAAAGTATGTTAATCTTCAGTCAATTTAAAGAAATTTGCGACCCTTTAGAAAAGTATTTGAAGCACAATTGTCATTACAATACTTATTACATTCACGGTGGGACAAACCGGAATAAAAGAGAGGAAATGATTGCCGAGTTTCAAGACCCTGAAACAGAACCTTCGGTATTTATTTTATCTTTAAAAGCTGGCGGAGTGGGGATTACGTTAACTAAAGCCAACCACGTTTTTCACTTCGATCGCTGGTGGAATCCCGCCGTAGAAGATCAAGCGACAGATAGAGCTTTTCGGATCGGTCAAAAGAAGAATGTTTTCGTGCATAAATTTGTTGCAATGGGTACGTTAGAAGAACGCATCGACCAAATGATTGCTGATAAGAAAAAGCTTTCTTCTGCGATCGTTGGAAATGATGAATCTTGGTTGACAGAACTCGATAACGAAGCATTTAAGCAACTAATTGCATTAAACAAAACTGCAATATTGGAGTGAAACTTATGGCTAAATTTAGTCGTACTTGGTGGGGAAAACGTTTTATAGAAGCCTTAGAAGCATTCAGCGATTCTGGCAGACTAGGGCGCGGACGTTCCTATGCCAGCAATGGTAAAATCATTGAATATAAAATTGACGGCAACAAAATTACGGCTAAAGTGCGGGGTTCGATCAACCCCTACTTTGGTGTATATAAAGAACCAAAATACGATACGAAAATCGAGATCGCACCAATTGATAAAGCGAGTTGGTCGAAAGCAGTTAAGTACGTTTCTTCTAAAGCTAGTTTTGTGTCAAAATTGTTAATGAATGAAGTACCAGACAGTATCGACTCAGCTTTTACTGACTTAGGATTGCATTTATTACCACATAGTAGAAAAGATTTCAAGACTAGCTGTAGTTGTCCCGATTATGCTAACCCTTGCAAACATATTGCAGGTGTTTATTACTTAGTTGCATCTCAACTCGACCACAACCCATTTCTCTTATTTGAATTGAGGGGTTTATCTAAGGAAGAATTACAATCAGAACTCGTCAAATCTCCTTTGGGTCAGGTTTTATCTTCCGAGTTAACTACTAAAGAAATTCCTTTAGTAGCAGCAACATCTTACTATACAAAACTCGAACAAATGCCTACGATAGAGCAAATAAATTCTAGAGAATTCTGGCTTGGAACCAAGCGCCTACCATCAAATATTGAAGTAGCCGAACCAGCAATGATTCCAGCAATTGTAGTTAAAAAACAGGGAGACTACCCCGCTTTTTGGCAAAAAGATACTTCTTTTATTACGGTAATGGAAGAATTGTATCAGCGAGTGAGAACGAAAAATAAAGACGTAATGTAGACAGAAGGCAGGAGGCAGATGCCAGAAGATAATCGACAATCCAATATTCAAGAACATCAATTAAAGCATACTCTGCACGTTTGCGAATGTAGTCTTCGCGCCAATTTTCACTAACTACTTCAACAACTAATTGAGGAACTTCACTAAAGTCAAGTACTCCTGCACCTAGTCTATTACTAGCTTGTTCCCATAGACTTTGATTGCATACTACAACATCAGGAATCCGAGATGAATCTTCCTCTGTTCTTACTCCAACAGGAGTTACTGCTACCAAGGAAAGATTGTGAGTTGCAAAATAGTGTTGTAACTGATAAACCAGAAATTGACAAATACGAACGTGTAAAATTGTAGGCGTTGCCCTTGGAATTAAATGACCTCGGAATAGTTTGTAAAGAACATCTGGTTTTCCTTGGTAAAAAAGATACTCTTGAAAAGTCAAAATTTTAGCAGACGTGGAAATCGATGACTGAGACATATATTTTTTCTCTGCGATCGCAACTGCTAGGTAATTTTGATTATATTTTTATTGTATTCAGTACGATCGCTCTAACGGTAGAAAAGAAGGCGATCGCAATCGTTTTGATTTTCTCTAATTCTCTCGTCCTTCTTCTAAGTATCTACTTTTATTTAATTTTCGTGTGTGATACAAGCAGATGCAAGATATCATCCTATCTTTAACCTCTAATCCCTGCAAAAATCTTGGATAAATCGAGTAATAAATCGGGAAAACAGGAAAGCGCGATCGCTCGATTAGGTAAAACAATCCGCTTTATTCCATATCCAAACTTATTCTGTAAATCTTGATAAGGTTCGCTGTAAACTTCGAGATGATTTTCTACTAAGTTAAATATCCAATAATCAGAAATTCTTGCTTCAGCATAAAGAGACAATTTAACTTCTTGGTCATAACTTAGAGAAGAATCTGAAATTTCAATTACGAGCAAGACATCTGCTGGCTCAGGATGGGAGCTAAGATAATCATCAGCACGATTTTGTACGATCGCAAAGTCTGCTTCTGGTGCGCTATCCGGTAGTAGAATTAACGGTGATTGACTGCGTAAAGTAGCGCGATCGCCTAACAATCTTGGTAATTCTCGTAGTAACCGCGTAATACAAACTTCATGAGCGGTTCCTTTGGCGGACATTTTAATAATTTGTCCCTGAATTAACTCAATTCGGTCGTCTTCACCCAAAAATCCCAGTTCTGCTAAACGGTGATACTCAGCCAAAGTAAAGCGTTTGAGAGTAGGAGCATTCATAGGAGCGATCGCCTTCACAACTTTACTTGCATCATAAGACTTTGTCCATTATCCTAACTAGGACTCGCCCCCTCGCTTGCGATCGCCATGTAGGATATCATAATGATTGATATTTGATTCTGGCTAGATAAGATACTCGTTGTCTCTAGGTAAAGAGCGCACTTTCTCAATATTGTCGCCAGCAAAGTTGCGAATTGCCTCTCGCGACTCTCAAATCAAGTCAATTCATAAGGACGCTCTGTATCATCTTCACCCATATACTCGCCATTTTGAATTTCTAGTAAAATTAAGGGAATTGCCCCAGGATTTTCAATACTATGAAGTGTTGCTACGGGTACATATGTTGACTCATTCCGGTGCAATAACTTTTCTTCATCGCCGCAGTTGATTTTAGCTGTACCGGAGACAACAACCCAATGTTCGCTGCGATGATAGTGAATTTGCGGTCTAATTCGGTGCTTCGGCTTAATTTCAATCCGATTAATTCTATAAGTTTCCCCTTCTTCTATCACTTCAACCAGACCCCAATATCTCTGACCTGCATGTGGAGAAGATTCAATTACATCTAGTTGAGCCTGATTACCATTGTTAGTCATAAATAATTTTGGAAATAAACATCGATCGTCATTAATAGCAGAAGTATGGCATTTTCGCTCTGAAACAGAAGGTTGGTTAACCAAATCTTCAAATTTATTTAAACTTCAAAATGCATTCTTCACGATCGGCTTTTTGGGTATTTGTCTGGACTAGTTTCAGCCCAATAAAAATTTTGTGACTAAAACTTTGATATTTCGAGCTAAATATCTAGATTAACCGATCGCTACAAATCTTCTGAATCTATCTTTTCCTGGGATGATTCAGAAGTTTTTTTATATCGATCTTCCTTCCATCTTCCTGTCTTCCGTGCTGCATCTGAAAGCAAGTATTCAATTTGAGCGTTGACACTTCTGAGTTCGTCAGCCGACCATTTTTCTAGCACTTCATACAGTTTCAAGTCTAGACGCAGCAAAAAACGTTTTTTTTGGCTCATGTATACAAACTACCAGTATTGACTACAGGCTGAGCATTTTGTTCCGAGGTTAAAACCACGAGTAAATTATTCACCATTGTGGCTTTGCGCTCCTCATCCAATTCGACGATTTGTTGTTCGCTCAACCTTCTTAATGCTTCGTCAACCATCCCCACAGCACTATCGACAATCTGCCGTCTAGCATCAATGATTGCTTTAGCTTGTTGGCGGCGGAGCATTGCTTGAGCAATTTCTGGCGCATAGGCGAGGTGAGACAATCTGGCTTCGATAATCTCTACTCCGGCGACTTCTAAGCGTGCTTGTAACTCTTGTTGGAGCGATCGCGCCACTTCGTCAGGGATGCCACGCAGCGAAGGTATACTCTCATCATTACCTGTGTCATAGGGGTAGCGGATGGCTAAGGCACGAATTGCTGTTTCACTTTGGATAGCAACAAACTCTTCGTAGTCGTCTACTTCAAAATAAGATTTGGCTGAATCTACAACTTGCCACACGATTACAGCTGCAATTTCAATTGGGCTACCTTGAGCGTCGTTGACTTTGAGAATTTTGCTGTTAAAGTTGCGTACTCGCAATGAAATCTTGCGTTTGCGGGTAAAAGGGTTAGTCCACCAAAATCCTGCTTCTCTAACGCTACCAGCATAACGACCCAAAAATGTTACTACAACTGCTTGGTTTGGTTCCACCGTAAAGAACCCCGAAAATGTGGGAATGATGACTGCTATTAAAATTGCTCCCAACCATGCACCAATTTCAGCAGTGGTGTCTTCTCCCAGTAAATCGGTAATTTTCAGAGTTCTACCTAATATTGCCTCCCATCCTTGAATGGTCGTCCACAGCCACCAAATCGCCAAAATGGCGATCGCGCCCAATACTACCAGCGCCACAAACCCATCAATTTTAAAGGCAGGACGCTCTTTCATCCGTTCCATACATCTGTACTCCTAGCAATTTTTATGAATTGATAACAAAGTGATATCACGATAATATAAAACTTATTTGATGTCAATGTGATATCATAGTAATATGATTACTCGTACCAAGTGTGAGAAAGTTTGGAACGCGGATGGACGCAGATGGACGCGGATGAACGCAGATAAATACCAACTACCAACTACCAATTACCTTGCTACAGTAATGTGAGTGTAATCATCAGAGCGGTAAATATAAAAATATGACTACTGCTGCACCGACAAAGACCAAGTATGAGGCGGTTATTGGTTTAGAAACCCATTGCCAGCTGAATACGAATACGAAAATTTTTTCTAGTAGTTCTACTGAGTTTGGTTCGCCTCCAAATACAAATATCGATCCAATTTGTATGGGTTTACCTGGAGTGTTGCCCGTATTGAATGAGAAGGTATTGGAATACGCAGTGAAGGCGGGTTTGGCGTTAAATTGTCAAATCGCACCTTATAGCAAGTTCGATCGCAAACAGTATTTTTATCCCGACTTACCGAAGAATTATCAAATTTCTCAGTATGACTTGCCAATTGCCGAACACGGTTGGCTAGAAATCGAGCTTGTCGATGCGGATAACAACCCCATCCGCAAACGCATTGGCATCACGCGCTTGCACATGGAAGAGGATGCGGGCAAGCTGGTACATGGGGGGAGCGATCGCCTGTCTGGTTCTACTTACTCTTTGGTAGACTACAACCGTGCTGGCGTGCCTTTAGTGGAAATTGTGTCAGAACCCGATATGCGTTCTGGACAAGAAGCGGCGGAATATGCCCAAGAACTACGCCGGATCTTGCGCTATTTGGATGTCAGTGACGGCAATATGCAAGAAGGCTCTTTACGTTGCGATGTCAATATCTCCGTGCGTCCTGTCGGACAAAAAGAGTTTGGCACGAAGGTAGAAATTAAAAATATGAACTCGTTCAACGCCATTCAACGGGCGATTGAATACGAGATCGAACGGCAAATTGCGGCTGTAGAGTCTGGAGAAAGAATCGTTCAAGAAACCAGGCTATGGGAAGAAGGCAGTCAACGCACTGTTAGTATGCGGACTAAAGAGGGTTCTAGCGATTACCGCTATTTCCCCGAACCCGATCTAGCGCCGATTGAAGTTTCCAAAGAACAGTTAGAAAAATGGCGTGCTGAGTTGCCAGAATTACCAGCCCAAAAACGCCATCGTTATGAAAGCGAACTAGGACTTTCTGCCTACGATACTCGCGTATTAACTGACGAGCGATCGGTATCGGAATATTTTGAAGCGACGGTAGCAGCTGGAGCCTCGGCAAAACAAGCTGCCAACTGGATCATGGGAGATATTGCAGCTTACCTAAATAGCAATAAACTCAGTATTGGTGAAATTGCGCTCAAACCAGAAATGCTAGCAGAATTGATCCAGTTGATTGAAGGCAATACAATCAGCGGCAAAATTGCTAAAGATATCTTGCCTGAACTACTAACTCAAGGTGGTTCGGCGAAGGAGCTAGTAGAACGTAAAGGATTAATTCAAATTTCCGATCGCAGCGCTATTGAAACGATCGTCGAACAAGTCATCGCTGCCAATCCCAAAGAACTAGAACAGTACCGTAACGGCAAAACCAAGCTTCTCGGCTTTTTCGTCGGGCAAGTACTGAAACAAACAGGCGGACGTGCAGATCCGAAACTGACAAACCAACTGTTAGCGGAAAAGCTCAATAAATAGAGGCTCCTCGCTTCTCATCCCTCTTCAACATGGCAATTCTTCATCGGATCTTTAAGAAAACACAGTAGAAAGCCGTAAGATTCTTTACACACCACCTGTTATATTCTACTGAGTAGATGCACCCTGATGATTGGGAGAGTCACCGAACTGACTCTCTTTTTTTTTGGCTGTTTTAAGTGAGCAGTGAGTATTGGTAAGAGAAGAAGTCAAAAATCAGATTTCTTCACCTGCTCAGAAGCTCCCTGATAACTGATAACTGATAACTGATAGACCGATAAATGGAATAGCCGCGCGATCGCCTCAAATCGCAAAAATCCTCACTCCTTACCCCTCACCCCTTCTGATATAATCGCAGGCTATGCATTGGGAAAGAGAACATGGCATGGCATGAGATAAGCGGCGGAATTACTGCGCCAAGGGGTTACAAGGCAGCGGGAATTAGAGCAGGGTTAAAGCCTTCAGGACTGCCCGATCTGGCTCTAATTTTGTCAGATGTAGAAGCGATCGCCGCAGGTGTGTTTACCACGTCTCAAGTTCGTGCTGCTTGTGTCGATTACTGCAAGCAAAGATTGCAAGACAAACCCAGCGCTAGGGCAATTCTTTGCAATGCAGGGCAAGCTAATGCTGCAACGGGTTCTCAAGGCTGGTTGGATGCCCTAGAGTGTGCAATGGCATTAGGACAAGCATTGAGTATTCCCTCAGAATCGGTGTTGCTTGCCTCTACTGGGGTAATTGGCAAGCGCATTTTGATGGATAAAATGCACGCTGGCATTCCTCAACTGGTTACCGAAGCTTCTGAAACAGGTGGAGATGCTGCTGCACAAGCGATCGTCACTACAGATTTGGTAACAAAATCCATTGCTTTAGAAACAACAATGGGCGATCGCCCCGTTCGGATGGGTGGCATTGCCAAGGGTTCGGGTATGATCCATCCAAACATGGCGACAATGCTAGCCTTTGTCACCTGCGATGCGACTGTCTCTCCCGCATTATGGCAGCATATGCTAAGTCGAGCTGCCGATAAAAGTTTTAATCAAATTACTGTCGATGGCGATACCAGTACCAACGATTGTTTAATTGCTTTGGCAAATGGACAATCGCGCACCCCAGCAATTACCGAGATGGGTGCAGAGGCAGAAAAGTTAGAAGCCATGCTCACAGCCGTATGTCAGCATTTAGCCAAAGCGATCGCCCGCGATGGGGAGGGCGCAACCTGTTTAATTGAAGTACAAGTCACAGGAGCAACCGACGAAAAAGCTGCTCGTCAGGTAGCGAAAACGATTGCTGGTTCTTCCCTAGTTAAATCAGCAATATTCGGACGCGATCCCAACTGGGGAAGGATTGCAGCCGCGGCGGGACGTGCGGGAGTTCCCTTCGAGCCAGAAAATCTCAGAATTCAACTAGGAGATTTTCTCTTAATGGAAAATGGTCAACCTCTAGACTTCGATCGCGCCGCCGCCAGTGCATACTTAAAGCAAAAAGCAGCACAACAGCCTCAAGTAGAAACCGTCAGTACTGCTCAGAGTAATGAATTATTAGCGGTTAAAGACGGAGAAACAAAAGCTTTCGAGCGTCAAAGTGGAGGCGATCGCTTTCAAGACGAAACAGTCATTATTACCGTCAGTATTGGTAGTGGTTCCGGTTCTGGCATAGCCTGGGGCTGCGATCTCAGCTACGACTACGTGAAGATTAATGCTGAGTATACTACTTAGGGATGAGGAGCGAGGAGCGTTAGCTCCTCACTCCTACCTTTGCAACAGCACGCTTACAGTTGTCTTCACTTCTATCCCGCCACTTTCAATAAATAATTTACCTCCATGTAATTCTGTGATGCGTTTTGCCAAAATTAAACCCAAACCTAAACCCTGTTGTTCGTAAAATTTGCGCTCGAATTGCATATAACCGCCAATACTAGCAATTTGTTCGGTAGACATAGCGCGTCCGTAGTTAGTAATACTAATTTTGAATCCATCTTTTTCGGTGGCAGCTTTGACATGAATAGATGTGCCAGCTTCGGAGAATTTGAAAGCATTATCGATAATTTCTTCGATCGCTTTTTTCAAGTCTCGCTTCGCAATTTTGACGTTAGAATTAGCAACTTGTAAAATTAAATCTGCTTCTCGTTGATATTGTTTTGCCTTTTGAATTGCTATAGCAAAGATAATATCGCTAGGGTTGAGGGTTTGACAACTACGTAAAGCTTGTAGTTCTTCAGGATTAGTTGCTAATAGTTCAATTTGAGCGTACATAATAAAATTCTCAATCATTCTTTGCAGGCGTTGAGAAGAATTATGTAAATTTTGGGCTGTTTCTAATAGTTCTTGAGGTTTTATTGTATCGTAACTTTCAACTAGGACTTTAGAAAAAGATAAGACTTCGCTTAAAGGTAACAACAGTTCTTGCGGCAGAGCATCGGTAATACTTCTGCGTAACTCGGCTAGCTTTTTTTCTGACTGTTGAGCAACAAACGCTTGCTTTTGTAATCGCGCTGCGATCGCACCCAATAGTTCCGTGCGGGTAAATGGTTTGCTGATGTAGTCATCTGCCCCCATTTCCATGCCTTGGCGCACGTCTAATTTATCAGCTTTAGCTGTTAGAAAGATAAATGGAGTTGATGCTGTAAGGGGGTTTTGACGTACCATAGTTAGTACCCCATAGCCATCCATTTCTGGCATCATTACATCGCAAATAATTAGATCTGGCTTATGCGCTAATGCCATTTGATAGCCCTTCAAACCATTTTCTGCATCAAGAGTATCAAATCCTTCTGCTTCCAAACGGGCGAGTATATTTTCTCGAACTGATAGTTCATCTTCAATCACTAAAATTCGGCTCATGGCGATCTTTCCTAATTAATTGAGTAGGTAAAAACTGAATTTTTAAAGAGATATTCTGAAGTTAATAGCCAGAATTTAAAGAGAAAACTTGAATACCATATTGCAAATTTATGACTTTATAAATACAGCTCGAATTCTCCTCACTCCTAACTGCTTTCATAAGGAAGAGAAACTATAAAAGTCGTTCCGATTCCAACTTCACTTTCAACAGTAATATTGCCGCAGTGCAAATCGACCGCTCTTTTAACAATGGCTAAACCCAAACCCGTACCGGAAATCGTGCCGACATTGCTAGCTCGATAGAAGGATTGAAATAACTGTTCGCGATCGCTTTTGGGAATTCCGATGCCTCGATCCCGCACCTGAAATATAACTTTTTCCGCATCAACATTCAGATTGAAACTGACGATACTACTAGTAGGAGAATATTTAATTGCATTTGATAATAAATTAATCAAAATATGGCGCAATAACTTTTCATCCAACGCCACCTCGCTAGATTCACATTGAGAATTCAAGTGAATTGTGTGGCTGTCAGCAATCATTTGCATCTCCTCTACTAGCTCGCGGCAGAACTGGACGATATCCAGTTCGATTGGGTTACACTCTAGTTTGCCCGCTTCGGCTTTCCCAATTAACAAAACATCATCTAAAAGTTGATTCATGTGCTTGACGGTGGTGACAATGCGTCGTAAGTGCAGAAGTTTCTTTTCTTCCGCCCATTGAGAGCCGAAATCTTCCATCAATTCGGCTGAAGACAAGATAGTGGTTAATGGCGTGCGGAATTCATGAGAAGTCATGGTGACAAAGCGAGACTTGAGTTCGCTAAGTTCTTTTTCTTTAGCCAGCGTGTGCTGCATTTCTGCTTCAGTTCGCTTGCGATCGGTAATGTTGCGGACGATCGCCATCACTTCATTTTCTGCACTCACGACAATTCGCGCTTCGTAATCGCGCATTTCGTCTTCAGTGTAAAGTTGGTATTCAAAGATTTGCAATTCTCCCGTAGTTAAGGCTTGCTGAATGTAGTACATTGTTGGCTGAGCTATTTCTGATGGCAGTACTTCATCAATTCGTTTACCCAAAAACTGGTTTGGCGGAACAATTAACTCTTCTGCTTTAGAAACTTTGTAGTTGACAAAAATTCCATCGCTACTCATGCGAAACATTAAATCGGGAATCGCATTGATCAGAGCGCGGTTAGTAGCAAGGCTAGAACGGAGAGCTTCTTCTGCTCGCTTGCGCTCGGTAATATCGGTAGAAATACCTCCAACAGCGTAGGGTTCGCCAGCAGCGTTGAATAGGGGAAACTTAACTGAAAGGTAAGTATGCAAACCGTCATCGTGGGGTAGTACCTCTTCCCAATCCAATGCCGATTTTGTCTCTAACACCTGGCGATCGTTGGTTCGCAGCACCTCAGCAATTTCTGGCGGGAAGATCTCGTAGTCAGTTTTGCCAATTGCCTCAGTTCGATCTAAATGGAAGAGAATCCCGTACCAAGAATTGATCGTGAGATATTTGCCTTCTAAATCTTTGACGTAAATTAATGCTGTAGAGTTATCTAAAATTGCTTGCAACCGCTCCTCGCTCTGCCGCAATGCCTCTTGTACTTGCTGGCGTTCTGTCACATCGTGGGCAACGATGCAAAAAACTTCTTTGCCACCATAAAAAATTGAATTGAGATGAACCTCTGCATAAGCCACGCTCCCATTGCTGCGATGATGTGGCACTTCTCCTAAGAATAGATTTTTTCCCCTCAGCGCGCGCTGGGCATTGCGATCGATTGTCAGGCGCTCGCCAGCGAAAATCTCGTATAGCGTCAGTTGTAAAAGCTGCTCGGGAGAATAACCGAGGAAACGCGCAAAAGCATCATTTGCTTCCAAAATACGTTTTGTCTCGATATCGACAAGACAAATTCCTTCAGCAGTTTGCTTGACTACAGCACGATACCGAGATTCGCTCTCATGCAGTCCCTCTTCCGCTCGCTTGCGTTGCATTAGTCCGCCTAGCTGGGTAGCCACAGTTGAGACGATCTCGACTTGATGCTTGTCTTCAGCGCAAGATTCGGACATGAAAAAGGCGATGACAGCCAGTACTTCCGATTTATCCGCAGCACGATCGGCGACGATGGGAATGGCTAAACTTGCTTTGAGACCAGCAGCCCGTGCTAAATGGCTGCGCACGATCGCCACCTCGGTCTCGTCTTCTAGACTCGGAACCCAATGCGGTTGCTGAAAACGCCAAACATGACCGATTAAACCAACTCCAGGGGAGAATTTAAATTTCTTGCTCGAACTACGGAAGCTTGTGACGTTGTAATGCTTGCCATACCAAGCAGGACTGCTCTGAAGGATATCGTTCTCTGCACTGGGAATCCACGCCTCACCATAACTCCAACCCGTAAATTCGCAGATCTGACGCAGTGCCACTCCCAGAGCAGCATGGAAGTTTTGGGCATCTCCGATCGCCTGAGCGATTTTTTGTAACAGCCGGACTTCTGCCTCAGCGCGGTGACGTTCTGCCATTTCACTGTGGAGTTGCTGGTTGATGCTGACCAGTTCGGCAGTACGATCGGCAACTTTGGTTTCTAACTGACAATAAGCATCATGTAGGGCTAATTCCGCAGCTTTGCGATCGCTAATATTACGAAAAATTCCGCGAGTCGCAGTTGGTTGAGACTCGACAAATTGACAGTTAATGCTACCTTCAACCCAAATTTTTTCGCCTTGCTTGGTAACAAAAATTGTTTCAACTTGCGCGAATTTCTCGCCAGTCAGGATGCACCCAAAGACTTCTAGGCAGTGACACAAGCTATCGGGATGAATAATGTCGTAAATTTTTAGCTCGGCAAGTTCTGCTTCACTATAGCCAAGAGTTTCTTTCCAGGCGCGGTTGACATAGATAAATCTGCCATCTGGCGTAACCGATTGAATCAAATCGCTAGCATTTTCAAATAAATCTCGATAACGTTCTTGGCTCTGTCGCAGGGCAAATTCAGTTTGCCGCTGCCGTTGATGTGCCTGCTGTAAATCGATGAAATTCCGTCTTAGCTCCAACTGTGTCATGACCTGACGCGCTAGAATTTCCAAAGCCTCCAATTGTTGGGGACTCAACTCGCGAGGTACGTAGTCGATCGCGCAGAGAGTTCCCAAAGCAAAATTGTCCGATGTCACCAGCGGTGCACCCGCATAAAACCGAATTTTTGGTTCTCCAATTACCAGCGGGTTCTCAGCAAAACGCTCATCTTGGCAAGCATCAGGCACGATCAGCAAGTGGCGTTCTCCAATCGCCCGATCGCAAAAGGCGATATGACGAGGAGTTTCTGGAATAGTTAAACCAATTTGAGACTTAAACCATTGACGATCGGCATCGACCAAACTAATGAGTGCTGTAGGAGTTTGGCAAATTTGGGCAACCAAACGAGTGAGATCGTCAAACGCCTGCTCTGGTGCAGTATCCAGAATATCGTACCTCTGTAGGGCATGAAGTCTATCTATTTCGTTGCTAGGCAGTGGATCTTTCACCGTCATCTCCCTACACAGTTGTCAGTTATCAGTTATCAGTTTTGAGACGTTATATGTCATGTCTTTACAAAGATTGTCAGCGACTAGTGACCGGCGACCAGTTAATTCAGAATTCCAAAGCCGAATTCTCCAAGGGTTACTCTTAACAGTTAGTATTCCCAAGTTTTGGCGTTGACTTACATTTTTACTGCTGGCAATGTGAAAGATTGAGAATTCTGAGTTTAAATGTTATGTGGCAAGCGAGTAGTGAAGAGTGGTGTGTGGTGCGTAGTTTTTCTCCCTCAGCTTCGCGACTCTCCCTCAACTCTCATATCCCTACTCCCTGCTCCCTGCTCCCTGCTCCCTATTTTTTGTGACCAATCAACAGAAATCTCGAACTTTAGCTGGAATTGCGGGGATTGTTGCGATCGCAACCCTGCTGAGTAAATTAGTTGCCTTGTTCCGCCAACAGGCGATCGCGGCGGCTTTCGGTACGGGTATAGCTGCTAATGCCTACAACTATGCCTATATCATTCCTAGTTTCTTTTTAATCTTGCTGGGAGGTGTGAATGGTCCGATCCACACCACGATTGTCAGCATCTTAGAAAAGCGTAGCAAACAGGAAGCCGCTCCCCTAGTGGAAAGCATCACGACTCTAGTTAGCGGAGTGTTGTTGCTCGTATCCATCGCCCTGTTCTTGTCGGCGGATGGATTGATTTATTTGGTGGGTCCGCAATTGAGCCAGACAGCCCACGCGATCGCCGCCGAGCAATTGCGAATTATGTCGCCGATGATTTTACTATCGGGATTAATTGGGATTGGTTTTGGCACGCTCAATACTGCCAATCAATACTGGTTGCTGTCTCTCAGTCCCGTACTTTCTAGCATCACGATTATTTTGGGGCTGGGAATCTTATATTTATCCTTGGGGAACCAAATAATTTCTCCTGCTTATGTGGCAATTGGAGGGCAAGTTTTAGCCTGGGGAACGCTAGCAGGGGCATTGCTTCAGTGGATCGTACAACTAATCGTGCAGTGGCGATTACGACTTGGTACGCTGCGGTTGCGGTTCGATTTTCGCTCTCCTGGCGTGCAGCAAGCAGTTAAGTTGATGGCTCCGGCTGTTTTTGCTTCTGGGATGCTACAAATTAATCTGTTCACCGATTATTTCTTTGCTTCCGGCATTCCTGGGGCTGCTGCTGCTTTCAACTACGCTAACTTGATCGTTCAGACTCCCCTCGGCATCATTTCCAATGTGATTTTGCTCCCCTTATTTACAATTCTCTCTCGGCTTGCCGATCCGTTGGAGTGGCACAATCTGAAATCGCGACTGCGCCAGGGATTGATTCTAACGGCTCTCACAATGCTGCCTTTAGGAGCTTTGTTTGCAGCTCTAGCGATGCCAATCGTCCGAATCGTTTACGAACGCGGAGCCTTTCAACAAGATGATTCGCAACTCGTAGCTTCAATTTTAGTTGCCTACGGCATTGGTATGTTTGTCTACTTAGGGCGCGATGTCTTGGTACGAGTATTTTACGCCTTGGGAGATGGAGAAACGCCCTTCCGCGTTGGTTTGTTAAATATATTTCTCAACGCTCTACTAGATTTTATTCTCATCAAACCTTTTGGCGCGCCTGGAATTACACTGGCAACAGTAGGAGTCAATACGATTTCGACGCTGGTGTTTTTGGGTATCTTGCATCGTAAACTCCACGGCTTACCATTGCGGCAATGGAGTTTACCCATTTTAGGTTTAATTGCCAGTGGTTTTACCGCAGGAGTCGCTAGCTGGGGGACTCTTTGGAGTTTGCAATATTTCTTCGGTAGTCAGGGATTAGTTTTACTACTGCTGCAAACGATCGCTTCTGGGTTAGTAGGCATAGGAATTTTTGCCCTCATCGCCACTCGAATGAAATTGCCAGAAATCGATTTTTTAGTGGCTCGACTAACTAAAAGGGGAGTCGGGAGTCGGGAGTAGGAAGTCGGGAGTCGGGAGCTGAGGAGGCTGGGGGAGCTAAGGGAGCAGGGAGTAGGGAGCTGAGGGAGAAAGAGCAACTGTCAACCAATTACCCATTATCAATTACCCTTACATATCGTTTTGGTATTTCTCCAAAATCTCCATCAAGTCAGTTTGACCTCGGGCTGGTATCAAGTCAATTAGGGGGATTTCTTTTTTCCCACCCCCAAGTTTAACGGGAATATTTTGTAAAATTTGCTGGACTCGATCTTCTGAGAGCGATCGCGCCGTCAAAATGGGATAGAGTTGTTCGGCAAGCAGGGTATGAAGTTTGGCATCGGCAAGATAAAGATGCCATTTGGCGATATCTATATATACGTTTTCGCCTATTTCAGCTGCGATCGCTTCAATAACTTCTGAAGTACTTTGTTTAGCCATAAAACTTAACCTCCTTCTATTTGAGAAGAGTAATGGAGGAGTCGCAAGTTGCAAGTCAAAAGCCTCTTGCAAGAAAGCCTCTTTGCCTCACTCACCAATTACTCATTAGCCATTACCACTCTTCACTAATAGCTGATAACTGACAACTGATAACTGACTCTCTAGGTAGATTTGGGCGGTGTATCTGGCGTAGTTGATTCAGAATAGTTGGCGATCGCGGCAATGTAAATTAAATGTCCTAGTAACACAGTTGCCCATCCTCCTGTTAACCAAGGCAACCACGCCCAAGTTGTGGTTTTGAGAATGTGGACGAACCACAGACCGGAATTTATGGCAGCGAAAATCGCTACGTGGGTAGCAAAGTTCATGCGATCGTCTAAACGTCGATAGGCAGGATCGCGGCGGTCTGGTTTACGGGGCCAACGAGGAGGCATGTGTTTGCTGTTCACCGATTGAGTTGTCTATATTTTATCGACTTCTTGCTGCGGATAGTAAGTATCGATGCCAAACTGGGCAAACTAAACCTGAAGTACGAAACTCTCTCAAAACCAAATTTAAGTTCTATGGAGACAGTCATTTCTACAAAAATGCTCGCTTGCCGCTATTGACAATGAGCCAAATAAGAATTTATTGAATTTAGACAATTTAAGGTATAGACCCATGAAAAAGATCTTAGTTATAGAGGACGAGCGTTTGGTTAGAGATAACATCCTAGACTGTTTGGAAGATGGAGGCTATGAGGTTGTTGGAATTGATAACGGTCAAGTTGGTTTGGACTGGGCAAGCGAACACAAACCCGATCTGATTTTGTGCGATGTGATACTGCCGGAGTTAGATGGGTACGAAGTATTGCGATCGCTGCGTCAAGAACCAACTACTGCACTGCTGCCGTTTGTTTTTCTCTCCGCCAAGGTAGAAAAAGCTGAGATCCGTTATGGCATGAACTTGGGAGCCGACGATTACATTACAAAACCCTTCACTCCCGACGAACTATTAGATACGGTGGCGGCGCGGCTGAAAAGACGGGATGCGATCGTCCAATATGCCGAACTTTTGCAGGCTTCTCTATTCAACAGCGATCGCATTTCGCTCGAACCTCAACCCACAATTAACGCTCCTTCCACGCCTGTACCAGCTCAATACCAAGATTTCAACGCATTCGCTAAGGAACTAGCAGCACTCCAATCAGCTCAATTTACTGGCAAATTAAATGTTAAAAGTGCTACGGCTCAGTCTTGGGACTTTTACTTGCATCAAGGGCGCTTGTTGTACGCTACAGAAGGGATGCATTTAGCGCGGCGCTGGCAGCGGCATGTCTCGACTTACTGCCCCCAAATTCAACTGACTCAATTAAATTTACCAGCTGAGCTTTTTACTAGACCTGCTTGGGAATATCAATTACTTGGCTTGTTACTGAAACAACAACAAATCGGTCGCGAATACATTGCCCCAATAGTGCGCGATTGTGTTGTCGAAGTCCTGTTTGACATGATGCAGGCAGGGCAAGTCAATTACCAAAAATCGGAGCAAGCCTTGCCTTTACAACTTCTTGCTTTAGAGTGGGAGCAAGTCTTCACCCCAGCCCAAAAACTATGGCAAGCTTGGCAATCGAGCCATCTAACTTCGCTTCTACCCAACTATGCCCCCCTAGTCAAACAGCCAGAAGCATTGCAACAACAAACTTCACCAGCTGTCTACCGTCAACTGACAGCAGTACTCGATGGCAAGCGATCGCTGCGCGAACTCGCAGTATTGATGAAGCGTCAAGCTGCCGAAGTTGCTGTGTCTCTCTTACCCTACTTCCAATCCAAGATTGTCGAACTAGTCCAACTCCCTGACCTACCACTACCGCACGCAGCCGCCGCACAACCTGCAACACCACCGACATCAGCTGCACCTGCCACATCAACAGCAGCCAAATCGCTACTGATTGCTTGTATCGATGACAGCCCTCTCGTCTGTCAAACTATGGATCAAATGCTGTCCAACGCAGGCTATCAGGTGTTAACAATTCAAGATCCTCTACGAGCAATCTCAACTTTATTGACGCGCAAGCCAGATTTAATTTTCTTAGATCTGGTTATGCCCAACTTGAACGGCTATGAAATTAGCTCGCGACTGCGTAAAATTGCAGCTTTCCGCGATACACCGATTGTCATTCTTAGTGGTAATGCGATCGACCGCGCCCAAGCGCAAGCAGCAGGAGTCTCGGATTACCTAGAAAAACCCGTACAAACAGAAAAGTTATTGCAAATGATTGGCAAACACATTTCTGTAGGGAGCTGAAGAGAAAAGTCGTAAGTCGTAACTCGTAAGTCGTAAGTTAGAAATCTCTCGCTTCTTCTCACGCACCACGCACCACGCACCACTCTCCACTGATAACTGATAACTGATAACTGAGACTGGCATGAGATCCGCAGGTAGAGCGAAATGACAAAGATTCTGGTCATCGAAGACGAGCAGGCAGTTAGAGAAAATATTACCGAGCTATTAGCAACGGAGGGATACGAAATCGTTGCAGCAGAGAACGGTCACGTTGGTATTACCTGGGCTTGGGAACATAAACCCGATCTGATTTTGTGCGATGTGATGATGCCGGAATTAGACGGCTATGAAGTGTTAAAGTTGCTGCGCGAAGAACCAACTACAGCGCTGATGCCTTTCATTTTTCTCTCAGCCAAAGCAGATAAAACTCATTTGCGCCAAGGGATGGAATTAGGTGCTGATGATTACCTAACTAAACCGTTCTCAAAAAAAGATTTACTAGGGGCGATCGCCGCGCGGTTAAAAAAGCAAACAGCGATACGCCAACCGGAACCATCCCACGACGAACATCATGGCGATCGCGACAACGCAAATATTTTTGTTGCCGAGTTTCTTTCGCTCAAATCAGCTCAAGTGACTGGCAGACTATCTGTCACCTGTACTTCAGGACATGAGTGGATTTTTTATCTGTACTCCGGTCGAGTTTTATATGCCACTGGTGGGGTACATCCCATCCGTAGATGGCAGAGACATATAGTCACGTACTGTCCGCAAATTTCACTCAAGCAGATGAAGTTACCAACCGAGCTTGCTGGCTCAGCATGGGAGTATCAAGTGTTGGGTTTGTGGCTCAAGCAACACCAGATTAGCTCTAAGCAGGTGACGCAGATCTTACGCAGTAGCATTACGGAAGTACTCTTTGACATTCTACAGACTGGACAAGTCGTCAAGTACCAAGTACAGGTCGGCAATCCTCTTGGATGGCAATTGTTATTAGTTGATGTCGAACAAGCCCTAGCGATAGCTTACCAACAGTTGCACAGCTGGCAGCACGCCAATTTGGAGCATATTTCTCCCAATAAAGCACCAACACTCAAACAGCCAGAATCACTGCAACAAAAGACCTCTGCTACAACTTACCGTCAATTGACTGCACTGCTAGATGGAAGGCGGACGCTACGGGATTTAGCCGTACTCATGAAGCGTCAAGTTTTAGAATTATCCTACACTTTATTACCCTACCTTCAGGACGATATGGTGGAACTGGCAGACATTCCCGATCTGCCTATGCCTACGGCTGAAGAGATTGTATTAGAACCACCAGTGACACCGATAGCACTGAAACCGACGATCGCGTGTATTGATGACAGTCCCTTGGTGTGCGAGGTGATGCGAAACATTATTACGGATGCGGGCTATCAGTTTTTAGACATTCAAGATCCCTTGCGAGCACTCGCGACTTTGTTAAGTCAAAAACCAGACATGATCTTTTTAGATCTCGTCATGCCAAAACTGAATGGTTATGAAATTTGCACGCGCATCCGTAGGATTAATGCGTTCCGCGACACGCCGATCGTCATTCTCAGCGGTAATTTGATCGATCGCGTGCGGGCGATGGTCGTGGGTGCATCCGACTGTCTGGACAAACCCGTGCAAGCTGATGCGGTCGTGAAATTGATTCACAAGCATCTATCCGCGTCAGAGCGATCGACCTAGCTCGACTTTTGCTAGAATTTTGATAATTTAGGGTGAAATAACTTCTGCAACTTTGTCTTCTGCTAAACTCCAATCTTCAAAATATTCGTAAACTTCAGACAAACTTTCCAAACCATCAACCGCGCTTTCCAAAGCTTGAAAATAAGCTGCTGTAGCTTCTGCGGATTCAGTCGAAGTATTCCAGCTCAAAATTTCATCAGTTTTGGTTTGCAGCTTGGTAATCAAATGAAGTTGTTGAATCAGGATTTGCTCTAATCGGTCGTTCATAAATTCGCTCTAACGCGAGCAGTGAATAGCAATTTCGATCTTACAAGTATGGAATTAATACAAAGTTAAGAATAGGCAATCCCGAATATATTACTGATTTAGATATAGCCGCTTTCAAAAAGTATACATAGTAGTAGGGGCGCACGCTGTACGCCCCTACGATTGAAATGTATTGCAATTCTAATGAGAAGAAATGCTATGTTTTCTAAACGGTTGCCAACTCAGGTGCGGGACGCTTGCTATTACGAATGCCTGCGATTGCCTCAGCATAATCTTTAGCTTTGAACACTGCTGAACCAGCTACGATCGCATTTGCACCTGCTTC